>CAXNNH010000274.1:0-3431 GCA_964203325.1 Burkholderiales bacterium
ACCCTCGATTACAGCGAAACGCCACCACTGGTCTTTATCGGCCAAGCGGTGACTTTCGACGCGCTCAAGCTGGCCAACCTGCGCGAGGTGCACGCTCTGTCTTCCGGGGGGGAGACGCAAATTCAGGTACGGGCGTTCAACTGCCCACATTGTGCCGCGCCGCTAACGATCCATTCGGAGGCGATTGAAAGCATTGGCTGCGCCAGTTGCGGCTCGATCATCGGCATCTACAACGAAAATATCCAGTTGCTGGCGCGTGCCGCACAGGCCCTGCGCGAGACGCCGTGGCTGCCGCTGGGAAGTCAGGGGACTTTGCACGGCATCGCTTGGGAAGCCATCGGTTTTTTGCGCCGCCAGACCACTTCCGAGGGGGTCGATTATCCGTGGGCCGAGTATCTGCTGTTCAACGCAACACAAGGTTTTGCCTGGCTCACCGAATACCAGGGGCACTGGAATTTCGTGCGTACCTTGTCCAACCCGCCGTCGGTCAGTCGCGGGCAGAAAGTATTCAAGCGCAATGGTCAGGAGTTCAAGCTATTCAGTAGTGCGCAAGCCGAAGTGACCTACGTCGTCGGCGAGTTTTACTGGCGCGTTACCGTGGGCGAAACGGCGATGGTCGACGACTACATCTGCCCGCCGCTGATGCTGTCGCGCGAAGTAACGGAAAAGGAGGCCACTTGGTCGCAAGGCGAATATCTCGATGCGGCAGAGCTGCGCACCGCCTTCAAGATCGCCGCCCCGGCGCTCAAGCAAGTCGGTGTTTACGCCAACCAGCCCAACCCGCGAGTCGAGCGCCATCGCCTGATCTGTCGGCAGTTCTGGAAAATGGCCTTGGCCGCCAGCGCGCTGCAAGTGCTCTTTTACTTTTTATTTGCCTCGCACCTGGTACTCAAGCAGCAAATCGTCTATTCACCCCAAGCCGCAGACGCTCCCCAAACCACACAGGAATTCGCCCTGAACAGTAGTGCGCGCTCTTTGCTTGTTCGCCACAGCACCGATGTAGACAACAACTGGCTCTCGCTGAGTACCACGCTGATCGAAAAGAACACGGGCGAGGCGCATCAAGGTGTGCAGGAAATCAGCCACTACAAGGGCGTTGATGACGGAGAGAGCTGGTCGGAAGGGTCGAAATCGGATGAAATCGTCTTTAAGGACATTCCTCCCGGCCACTATTATTTGTCGATTGAGGCCGAGCTAGGCCCGGATAAACGCGAGGCGGTGGTCGACAGCGTAGAAGTGGTGCGCAACCCGGTCGGCTGGTCGAACTACGTACTGCTACTGATTTTTCTTGCCATCTTCCCGCTGTTTTCCCGCTGGCGGCGAAATTCATTTGAAACCCAACGCTGGAGCGAAAGCGATCTGGCCGGCGAAAATACGCCGGCCGCAGGGGACAACAAGGACGACGAGGACTAAGATGACCAAGGCCAACTTTGTTGCCGGATTGCTCGCTCTGGCTTTCTTTACCCAGGCCCAATACCAGGGCTGGAATCTCTTCGACCGCGAAGCCAGCGCGCAAACCTCGCGTGTTTCGGGCTCGGGTAGTCGCATGTACCACAAGTAGTTTTTGGGTAATTCCTTGCCTCACCTCACCCCTTCAATGGAGCAACCATGTTTTTAAAATCTGGCCGAACGGCGGCAACACTCTTGTTGGCTGCAACCATCGTCCTCTCTCTCGCCTCCTGCGCGACGATGAGTCCGGAAGAATGCAAGTCGGCTAACTGGCGCGATGTCGGCCACCGCGACGGTCTGAATGGAAAACCACTCAGCTTGCTCAGTACGCGCGCCAGTGATTGTGCCGAAAGCAACGTGCGCGTCGACAACGCGGCTTATTTGAAAGGCCGCGACGCCGGCTTGCGCAACTTTTGCCAGCCCGAAAACGCCGCCCAGTTTGGCTTGAATGGCGGCAACTATGAAGGCGTTTGCCCGCCCCAGATCGACGGTGAATTCCGGCGACACTTCCAGCTCGGCCGCAATGTCTATGTCTACCGTAGCGAAGTTAACCAGATCGACAGCAGCATCCAGTCAAAGGAACAACGCCTGCGCACCCTCGACCGCGATGAGAATAAACGCGTGCGCGACGCCAACAATGAAGACGACCGGCGGCGGGCGAGAAAAGACATCGACGACGAGCGCCGACGCATCCGCAACGAATTACGCGACCTCGAGCGCAATCTGCGTCGTGCCCGCGACAATCTACGCGATGCCGAATGGGCAATGGACCGGGTGCGCTAAAGCGTAATTTTCCGGTGCTAAAATCGAGCACCGCTGCAAGCCGCTCCCGTCCTCACTCTCCAGAGGGGTGGGCTGGAGAGTGGCGTGTTGACTGGCTCTCAGTGCATGTCTGGAATCGGCCTTGCGTTAGGGAAACGCTGATTTATTCACTTTTGTCATTCTGAACGTAGAGGGAAATCTTTAAAATCATCAATTTAAATTTCTCGTTTCACTCAAAATGCCAATTAATCAGCGCCTCCTTAGCGCGAGCGAAAAATTATCGGGATGAAAATGATGGACGATCTGTTTAAACGACTGGAAAAGCTCAACGCAATCGGCGCTTCCCTTTCCAGCGAGCGCAATATCGACCGCCTGCTCGATGGCATTCTGTTAGCGGCCAAGTCGATTACTCATGCCGATGGTGGCAGCCTTTATCGGGTGAGCGAGGATGGCCAGCGGCTGCGTTTCGAGATTGTGCATACCGATTCGCTCAAGCTCGCTTACGGAGGGGCGAGCGGGGCGCCGATTTCGGCGAAATTTCCCGACCTGCCGCTGTATAACGAGAACGGCGAAGCGAACAATTCGATGATTGCTGTCTACTCGGCGATCCATCTTGAAACCGTCAATATCGCCGACGCGTACACCGCCGAAGGCTTCGATTTTTCCGGGACGCGCAAATTTGACCAGAAGACGGGTTATCGCTCGCAATCGTTTCTTACCGTGCCGATGAAGAACCACGAGAACGAGCTGATCGGCATTTTGCAATTGATTAATGCACTCGATCCCGACAGTGGCGCCGTGCGTGTATTTTCCGACGCCGACCAGCGACTCGCCGAGTCGCTGGCATCGCAAGCCGCCGTTGCGTTGACCAATCGGCAACTGGTCGAGCAACTGGAAGAACTCTTCGAGTCATTCGTCGGCATGATCAATCTGGCCATCGACGAGAAATCGCGCTACACCGGCGGGCACTGCCAGCGCGTCCCCTCGTTGACCATGATGTTGGCCGAAGCGGTGAATCAGACACGCGAGGGGCCACTGGCCGACTTCACATTGAGCGATAAAGATCGTTATGAGCTGAAGATTGCCGGTCTGCTCCATGATTGCGGCAAAGTAACGACGCCCGTCCATGTGGTCGATAAGGCCACCAAGCTGCAAACCCTGTTTGATCGTATCGAAATGATTGACACCCGCTTTGAGGTATTAAAGCGCGATGCCGAGCT
>CAXNNH010000275.1:0-3430 GCA_964203325.1 Burkholderiales bacterium
AAAAAGATTTACCTGTGCTCACTACGAAACAGAATCTATGCGCATTCTCCTTGCAGAAGACGATCCGATCATCGCTGATGGGTTGACCCGTTCATTGCGACAAACGGGCTATGCCGTCGACTGGGCCGCTAATGGTGTCGATGCAGATACGGCTTTGATCACAAATTCTTATGATTTACTGATCCTTGACTTAGGCTTGCCCAAGTTGCCAGGGCTTGATGTTTTGCGCCGTCTGCGGGCGCGGAATTCGTCGGTGCCGGTGCTGATTCTGACCGCGCTTGACGGCATCAATGATCGAGTCAAGGGACTGGATCTGGGAGCCGACGACTATATGGCCAAACCTTTTGAATTACTGGAGTTAGAAGCTCGCGTACGTGCGCTGACACGACGATCCTCGGGAACGACACCGGTCATTCAGTGCGGTGCCCTAAGTTTTGACCAGATCGGACGCTGCGCTCAGATGCACGGGGTAATGCTTGACCTGTCGGCACGCGAGCTTGGGTTACTTGAAATTCTTCTGAGTCGGGCCGGACGACTGGTCAGTAAGGATCAGTTGGTCGACCACCTGTGCGGATGGGGTGAAGAAGTGAGCCATAACGCGATTGAGGTCTACGTACACCGTTTACGCAAAAAGCTGGAAATAGGTGGCGTACGGATCGCCACGGTACGTGGCCTTGGATACTGCCTTGAAAAGCATCAGGAAGAACGTAAGTACTGACGGCCAGCGCTCGCTGTTTGGCGAGATTCTGGACTGGATGTTGGCACCGCTCTTGTTTGTGTGGCCGATCAGCATTGCAGTGACGCATTATTTCGCCAATAGCGTTGCCAGCTTTCCCTACGACCAAGCTTTGCGCGAGCATGTAACGGCCATTTCCCGTCAAATAAAGTTTGTCGACGGTCGCCCGCAGATCACGCTGTCGGGGTCGGCGCGTGCGCTATTGCGTTCAGATGAAATCGACAGTGTGTATTTTCATGTACTGGGATCCAATGGCCGGTTACTTGTCGGAGACAAGGAACTGCCCGTGCAGAAGGGTAGCGGAGCGTCGGAGCGCAGTGAACCAGGCGAAGTTTATTTTCGTGATGACGACTATAACGGCCAGGACTTACGCATTGCTTATATGTATATGGCCGAGCCGAAGATCGCTCGCGACCGCTGGCTGCTGGTCGAGGTTGGCGAAACTATGGAAAAACGTTCGCAGCTTGCCAACAAGATTATCGCCAGCGTAATTCTCCCGCAGTTCGTTATTATTCCGCTTGCCGTGGTACTCGTCTGGTTTGGCCTTTCTCAGGGGCTGCGCCCGCTCACTCGTTTACGCGAGCGCATTGAGGCGCGTCGTGAGGCTGATTTATCACCGATTGCTGCGCGCCGTGTCCCTGAAGAATTGCAACCGCTAACCGAGGCGTTTAACGCCATGCTTGTACGTATGCGACATAATATGAAGGTGCAACGCCGCTTTATTGCGGATGCGGCACATCAGATGCGTACGCCACTGACTGGGTTGAAAACACAGGCGCAACAAGCCATGCGCGAGAGCGATCCCGCTCAATTGCACCATACCTTGATCCAGATTGCCACTAGCGTCGATCGAGCGTCACATCTGGTCAATCAGTTGCTTGCCCTCGCGCGCGCCGAGGCCAGTGAACACTCGCAGCAGGCGCTTATCCCCCTCGATCTGGACCATTTATTACATGAAATTGTCGAGACATGGGTCACACGCGCGCTGGAGAGGCGTATCGATCTTGGCTATGAACCCGCTGGCAACATCAGCATTCTCGGTAACGCTTTCCTGTTGCGTGAAATGGTCAACAACCTGATTGACAATGCGCTGCGCTATACCCCTCCTCATGGTACGGTGACTTGCCGAGTGATCAAGCAAGGCGATTTCGCCATACTTGAAGTTGAAGATAGTGGAATCGGCATTTCCGATGAAGAGGCGCAATTGGTTTTTGACCGCTTCTACCGCGTCGACGGTACCGGTGTCGAAGGCAGCGGACTGGGGCTTGCTATCGTCCGCGAGATTGCCGAGTTACATAGTGCGGCCGCCAGCTTGCGGGCGAACACCCGGACTTTAACGGGAGAACAAGCTTGCGGTGCTATCGCACGAGCAGTTTTTCCAATTTATCACTGATAATTTAGCATCCGTCCCACATAGCGAGCGATATTGCTGCACCTGATTAGCGGCCTACCTCAGCCAACCTGATTTTGGCCATCGGATGCGGGAAGGGGTTCGCTTCCACCCGAGTCAGGCGGACAAGGATCACTTTCCCGCTATATCTATTCTCGATCTTCTGGGCACAGAATTTCAGCGGCTTTCTGGCGTAGTCGTCACTGTAGGACACGAGTAAAATATGTGCCTCCGTAATTCTGCAACCTAATCCTATATTCGAGAGAAACTGGCTACACCCGCTCCTCAATGCAAAGGTTAGACCCTTACTCTATGATTCCAACTATCCGACCCGAAGTACCTTCAGACGTGGATGCAATTGAGCAGGTCACTCGACGAGCTTTTCTCTCTCATCCTTACAGCCATCAAACTGAGCATTTCATCATCCGCGCCCTGCGAGTAGATCATGCGCTTTCAGTCTCACTGGTCGCCGAAGATGCCGGTCGTATCGTAGGACATTTGGCGCTTTCCCCAGTAACCATCGTTGATGGTGCTACTGGCTGGTATGGGCTTGGCCCAATTTCGGTAGAACCGGACTTGCAACGCTGCGGCATCGGGCGAGCGCTTATGGAGAGAGGTCTTGCTGAACTACGAAGGATTAGAGCAAATGGGTGCGTACTAGTTGGCGACCCGGCGTTCTATATCCGTTTTGGATTTTCGAACAATCCTGCCATCGTGCTTGAGGGCGTCCCGCAAGAATTCTTCTTATCCCTGTCCCTTAGTACTTCTTCCCCTCATGGCTACGTTAACTTCCATCCAGCATTTCAAGCCAAGGACTAACCTTGCGTTTGAGGCGAACTGGGCGAAAGACCGCGCATGCGTCTCAACTTCACGTTAGCCGTCAGGTGAGAGCATGAATCCTAGCGAGATTGCGGAAGCAATTGTTTCAAGGTTGCCGGGGATCGTTCCTAAAACCAGTTGGGGAGAAACCGCCTTGTTCTACAACCCGGATAAATTGCTTCCAAACGGTGTTTACTTTTGCACGATAAAAGATCACGACGGAGAGAACGATAGGTCTTCAAACCTAAATCGTGAGGGAATATTCAGAGTTGCCATTGGCCTGAATGCAGAAACCTATGTGAGACTCTTTGGCCCCAAGCCTTCAAGGCCAGAAAAGGGCGGCATCGTTAACTCTGGCCATGACTTCACTCGTATCAATGAGCTTATGCCCCACCCTGTATATGCTTGGATGGGGTGGGCACAGATTCTATCTCCCACGAAAGAGGGTTTCGCCGCCATCCTGCCCTTTGTCGAGGAGGCTTATC
>CAXNNH010000276.1:0-3422 GCA_964203325.1 Burkholderiales bacterium
GCCATGTTGCCGCCGCCCTTCAGACCCTTGGCCAGATCGCCATCGACGTAGTAAGAAGCTGGATCCTGCGTCAGCAGAACGACAGCGCCAAAACCGATGATGAAGGTCAGGATGTAGAAGTAACCGATCCAGGTCGTTGCCCAACCCACGGACTTGCGGGCTTCCTTGGCGCTAGGTACGGTGAAGAAGCGCATCAGGATGTGCGGCAGACCGGCCGTACCAAACATCAGCGCCATACCGACCGAGATGGCCGAAATCGGATCCTTGATCAAAGCGCCCGGCGACATGATGGCATCGTGCTTGGCGTGGATTTCAACGGCCTTGGTAAACAGCGCCTCGGGGTTGAAATTGAATTGGATCAGAACCATGATGGCCATGAAGGTTGCGCCCACCAGCAGCATGATTGCCTTGATGATCTGCACCCAAGTGGTTGCCGTCATACCGCCGAACAGCACGTACATCATCATCAGTACGCCGACAAGCATCACCGCGACTTGATATTCGAGACCGAACAGCACTTTGATGAGCTGACCGGCACCGACCATCTGCGCAATCATGTAGAAAGCGACGACGACCAGCGAACCGCTCGCCGCGAAAATGCGGGTCGGGGTCTGCGCGAAGCGATAAGCCGCTACGTCGGCAAAGGTGAATTTACCGAGGTTACGCAGACGCTCGGCCATCAGGAAGGTGATCACCGGCCAACCGACCAGCCAGCCGATCGAGAAGATCAGACCGTCGAAGCCGCTGGCGAACACCAGACCGGAAATACCCAGGAAAGACGCCGCCGACATGTAGTCGCCAGCGATGGCCAGGCCATTCTGGAAGCCAGTGATACCACCGCCGGCCGTATAGAAGTCAGCAGCCGACTTGGTTTTGGAAGCCGCCCATTTGGTAATGAACAGGGTGATGGCCACAAAACCACCGAACATACCGATGGCTACCCAGTTGGTGGCCTGCTTGGTCGTTTGGCCGAGATCGGCGCCTGCTGCCAGTGCGGCACCGGCTACCAGCATGCCGAGCGCGAGGCCCAGGCCGTTACGCGAGAATTTGGTCATCATTTTTGGTTGGCTTCCTTGATGATTTCGGCGTTTAGATCGTCAAACTCGCTGTTGGCGCGACGAACATAAATATTGGTCAGAATGATCGTAATGACGATCACGCCAATACCCATTGGAATACCAATCGAGGTCGTCATACCGGCCCCCATTTTTGTGCCCAGCCATTCCTTGTTGAAAGCGATCAACAGGATATAGCCGTAATAAACGCACATGACGAGAATCGTCATGATGATGCTGTAGCTGGAGCGCATGTCTACCAGCTTTTTGTACTTCGGATTTGCGGCAATGCGTGCCGCTATATCGTCTTTCATTTTGCCTCCTCGCAAATGGACGTTAATCGAGCCTCGTTAAAGGGCTACCAGCGGCAAGATAGTGCGCTTAACTTACTCAATCCTTACGTAACGGATTATTCGGCCGCTGGCTTTGCAGAAGCTTGGGCGGCTCCGGCTCCTGCTTTTGCCCAGGCGGCTTCGACACAAGGCGAACGTCTTGGCGTGGCCACCTGATACTGCTCTGCCGCAATCAGGCATAAAGCGAGGCCAACACTATCAATATCGGTGACGCCCGAAAGATCCAGTTCGGCGACACCTACCCGCTTCAAGCTGTGCATGAAGTCGCTACGTAGGCAGCTATTCAGACCGCCAGAGATGCGCATAACCTTGCGTCCCTCAAGGTCGTGGATACTCAAAATAGAGGCTTTGCCCGAAGCGACGGCATTTTCGATGGCATCCTGAATCAGCAGTGCGCTGATCGGACCGGCCTGAAAGCGTGCGCCATAGAGATTGTCAAACTTGCTCACCACCAGAGCCGGCATGTCGATCAGTGGCGAGCCAAATACGCTGAATTCACAACCGAAGCTCTCGCCCACACTCAATGAAAGATCCGTGCGCAGCATTAAGCCGCTCAACGAGAGATTTTCCAGCTCGCCCTGCCCCAGTTGGCCGAACTTGCCGATACGGATACGGGGTGCCAGCTTAAAACGGATACGCTGATGACGACGCTGCTCGCTCATAACACTCTTGATCGACTAGGATTGAGTCTTTCCAATACTACCAACTTCATTGTGCAATGATGCAAATAACTCCGCTTTACGTGTCTCTGCGTGCGCCTCTGCATGTGCTTCTGCGTGCGCCTCTGCGTGCGCCTCTGCGTATACCTCTGCGCCCCCTTGCCCTGCACGCTTTTTTCCCGCTCAGGCGCGGCTGCGCTTTAATAACCGCTCTTGTTGCCACGCTTTTGGCAACTTTCACCGCACCTCTCTATGCGACGGACTTGCCGCCGGCTCTTTTAGGCGCGTTGAAGGAGGCGGGAATTCCGGCACGCAGCCTATCCGTTGTCGTGCACGGTGTCGATGCGAAACAGGCATTACTCAGCCATAACGCCACGCAGGCAATGAATCCGGCTTCGGCCATGAAACTGCTGACCACTTACTCCGGACTGGAACTGCTTGGGCCGGCATACACCTGGAAAACCGATGCCCTGGCCGAGAAACCGCTGTTGGCGGGACGACTCGATGGCAGTCTTTACCTGCGCGGCAGTGGCGACCCCCGGCTGGCGCTTGAACAATTCTGGCTGTTACTGCGCCAGTTGCGCGCCCGGGGTATCAGTGAGATCGCCGGCGATCTGGTGCTCGACCGCAGTGCTTTCGCGCTGCCGCCGCACAACGCGGCCGAGTTTGACAATGAGCCGTTACGTCCCTACAACGCTGGCCCCGATGCGCTGCTGGTTAACCTGAAGAGTTTGCGCTTGACCCTGCTCGCCGATGCCGTGCACAAAACGGTGAGCGTGATTCCTGAAACGCCGAGCGAGGATCTGCGCATCATCAATCGCCTCGCGCTCGGTAGCGAGGCGTGCGGCGATTGGCGCGAAAAATTCAAAACCACGGTCAGCGGTGCGCAGGGGGAAACGATTGAGCTGGCCGGAACCTTTCCCGCTGCCTGCGGCGAAAAAGCGCTGCACCTGTCTCCCTGGAGCGCCGATCTGCAAATCGAACGCCTTTTCCGTTCGCTCTGGCGCGAGTTGGGCGGTACGCTGCGCGGTGTTGTCCGCGAGGGCATCACCGCGCCCGGCGCGCGTATCCTGGCGACACACGAATCGCCGGCCCTGAGCGAAGTGGTGCGCGAGATCAACAAGTACAGCAATAACGTCATGGCGCGCCAGCTCTTCCTGAGCCTGTCGAGCGAACGCCCGGCGACGCCGGAAGGCGCGCGCCGTCGCCTCCAGACCTGGCTGGCCAACAAGGGATTAAAGCTGCCCGAACTGGTGCTCGACAACGGCTCCGGGCTGTCGCGTAGTGAGCGAATTTCGGCCGAAGGCTTAAGCCAGCTCCTGCTGGCCGCCTGGAAAAGTTCGGTCATGCCGGAG
>CAXNNH010000277.1:0-3400 GCA_964203325.1 Burkholderiales bacterium
GGGCACCTGTAGCGATAAGCCGCTGACCGGCTTCTTTCGCGACGGTTGCTGCAACACCAGTGACGACGATGTCGGTAGCCATACCGTTTGCGTGGTGCTGACCGCCGACTTTCTCGAATTCTCCCAAGCACGCGGCAACGACCTATCTACGCCGCATCCCGAGTTCGACTTCCCCGGACTGCAGCCGGGTAACCGCTGGTGCCTGTGCGCCGCCCGCTGGCGCGAAGCCCTGCACGCCGGCAAAGCACCGCAAGTCGTGCTCAACGCCACCAACGAAGCGGTACTGAGCATCGTCAGTCTGGACGATCTGAAGCGCTTGGCGATTGATCTGAACTGAACAGCCTTCGCTTTTCCAGTCAATCAGTAGCTCACGCGATCCGGGTTGGCGAACCAGATGCGTAGAGGTTCGTCGGCATCGGGCAACGGCAGGTGTTGCGTCGGTACGCTGCGCTCGGCATGCGGCAACGCCAGTTCGCAATAGAGATCGTCGTCACAAAAGCCGATGGCGGCCGCTACGGTGCGTGGGTTGGCGAATACGATGCGCTGCACGCCGGCCCAGTAGGCGGCCGACAGGCACATCGGGCACGGCTCGCTGGAGGCGTAAATGACACAGCCAGCGAGCTTGAAGCGACCCAGCAGCGAACAAGCGGCGCGAATGGCGACAATTTCGGCGTGCGCCGTCGGGTCGTTGCTGGCCACCACGCGGTTCCAGCCTTCGGCGATGACCTGTCCATCGCACACGAGGAGCGCACCGAAAGGCCCGCCTTCGCCGCGTGCGACGCTAGCGCGCGCCAAGTCCACTGCGCGCTGGAGAAAAACCTTATCCATGCTCCTCCTCAAAACGGCCGGTACCTGAAACGCATTAAGATCTCACCACTAAATAAGCAAGAAGACAAAGTCTCACCGAGAAAACAGGAGGTTAATTGGGTGCTATTTGCTACCACTTTGGCTACACTTGGAGAGCTTGGGAGGCGCTGATTACCTAAGCGACGGCTAGCCAAGCAGCAGTACATGGCTGGCGCGGTCGGTAAAGATGACTTTGCCCCCTTCGCCTATCGAGAACGCGCCTGCCTCAAAATTCTGACGCAGGCGCAGGCCTTTTTTGCCAAAACTTACGTCCACCGACCCGGCAACGCCGACGCTCACTTCAAGGTGTGCCCCAGCGACCAGCGCTAGCTGGGCTTCCAGATCGTCCCTTTCGGGCAACAGCCTGGCCCACACCTGCACGGCTTGTTGCCACGACGCCTTGGCGCGTTCGAGCATGCCTCCCTTGCCTCCCTTTTCGCCATGCGTCGATAAGTGCTTGACCAGTTTTTCCAGATTCGCTTCGTTGGCCTTTTGCTTTTCGATGCGCAGCAAAAGGTCTTCATACTGCGCTTCGAGCACCGGGTTAACGCCGAGCTGAACATGGGTCAAGCCGCCTGTTGGCGTCCCCAGTACCGGCACCTGCACGAGCAGCATCGCCCGTGTCGAACCGCCGGTCAGACGCCCGCGCTGTTTGGCCTTAATGCCGATGACGATTTGGTTCATCGCCTGCAAATCGCTTTGCAAAACCATGTCGTCGACGGCAATCGTCGTCCCGGAGTAAACGTGCGCATTTTCCACGAAACGCGCGGCGACCGATCCAGTGGCTTTAACCCTGGCCTGGGCGATGATGCCGCCGCCGACATGAATGTCGCCGCCGGCTTCCAACTCACCGCCGTCGACCACCCCGGTAACGATGATGTCGCCGGTGCTATGCACCTTCATTCCCGGCAGCACTTCGCCATCGACATGCACAGTGCCGTCGAACGTGATATTGCCCGAGGCCATATTGACATTACGCACGCGCAATACTTGCTCGACCATGACGCCATTGCCGCAGCGCACCGGCTGACCGTTGAAGGTCGCACGCAGCAGGTTAGGATCGTTCGGGTCGATATAAGCGCCGACCAGATGGTTCACGAAGGCTTCGTTGCGTCCCGGCACCGGATCGAGCGGCTCGCCATGAACGTTATAGCCACCCACCCCTTGGGTCGGCGGAATGCGTCGCATCAGGGCTTGTTCAGCTACCACCAGCGGAATAGCGCCGAGTTCGCGAAAGTCGATCAGGCCGCGCGCATCGACCTGGGGAATCCGATTGCGCGTATCGGCCACTAAGAGTTCAAAACGGGTATTTTCCCCGTTTTGCGCGGCCAAGCCGCTAGCCGCTGTAATCCGCTCGGGCGCGGTCGCCGTGCAGACTTTTTCTATCGCCACCTGGTCGATGCCGTAGGTCAGCCCGGCTTCGCCAAAGGCCGTAAAAATGTCGTTGGCCGTCACCGCCTTGCCGCCATAAGCGGGAACGAAGTTTACCCAGGCGAACAGGGCATCCGTCGAGATTTCCAGCGAGAAGCGGCCGTCGCGCCGTTCGGCCAGTGCGAACTCCAGCTCCAACGCGCTGTCCGGCAGGTTATAAGCGTCCACCAGCTTGGCCGCAGCTTCTTCATAAACAAACCAGGAACCATAACCGGCCTCTTTGAGCCGATCACGCAGCGTGTCAGCATCGAGCGGCGGACGATCCCGGTCGGGAAAAAACGAGGCCAGCAGGAGCGCTTCGTTTTCCGAAAATTTCAAACCTGGGATATCCATTGCCACACCTTAGATAGAGCAGGGTTGGCCGTAACGGGCGGCAATCGCTTCCACCCGAGCGCCGAGCGTCGGGTCACCGGAAAAGAGCAAGGCGCCGACGGCACGGTTCGCGCACAACCCCTCAACCGCCGCTTCATCGCCTTGCAGAATATTAAAAACGCCTGCCGGGAAGCCACTCTGCGCGCTCAACTCGGCCAAGGCAAAAAGCACAGAAGGTGCTTTGGCGCTGGGTTTGAAGACCAGCGTTGCCCCGGCCAGCAATGCGGGAACGGCGTGCGACAGTGGCCCGAGCAAGGGAGCTGTATCGTCGTTGATGATAGCCACAACCTCGGCAGTGGTCGCCCCCACTGCCACAACCGCCGCGCCGCGCAATAAGGCCACAGCCGCGCGCACTTCGGTCGCTGCCGCAGCGGCTTCCTGGCCGGTTTCTTCAACCAGCAGGCCGGCAAAGTGATCGGCGTAGCTTTCCAGCGCCTCGCCGACGGCGACCAGCAAGGCGGCGCGCGCGCTGGGCGGTTGGGCCGCCCAGCCGCCCAGCGCGCCGTGCGCGGCATCTACCGCTTTGTCCGCTGCGTCAGCCCCGCACAACGGAATGCGGCGCAGGACTTCACCGGTTTTTGGGTTACGAACGTCGAAAAATGAATCGGCCATCGTTAGGTAAGCATGGCCGTTAATCCATAAAGGGATGGCCATCGGCTCGTCGATTTCTTGCATCATGATCCTTTTGCTAGCAGGGAAGGAGAAGTATCACTGGCTCTGACCTCTGCCGTCAATCGCCGAACGGAGTTAC
>CAXNNH010000278.1:0-3399 GCA_964203325.1 Burkholderiales bacterium
ATTCCTCACTGCGTTCGGAATGACAAAAGTGAATAAGTCGGCGTTTTCCTAACTCTAACCAAGATGATCGGGATGCTAACAAGAAGTCTCCAGGCACCGTCGTTCCCGCGTAGGCGGGAACCCATGCCACAGTGGTTCGGCGAGCGCACTATGGATTCCCGCCTACGCGGGAATGACGGTTTTTTTGTCGTCCCTGCGACACATCGGTTATTTACAAAATCGGATCGAACACCATGAGATATGTCGATACAATTTCTTTCCCCCGCTTAAGTGCGAGAGCGCGCAGCATTCTGCTCGGCAGTCTGCTCGCCGCGCTCTGTGCCGTCCTGTGCACCGCCCTCCCGGCTTTGGCGCAGGCGGAGCCAGCGATCAAGATCGGGCTTACCGCCGAATTTGGTATGCCGGGTAGCCAGACGGCGCAGTCGATTGAAAAGGGCATCCTGCTAGCCATCGACGAGATCAACGCGGCGGGCGGCGTGCTCGGACGCAAACTGGCGCTGGAAATACGCGATGACCGCGGTTTGCCGGCGCGCGCGCTCGACAACCTCGCCGATCTGGCGGCGCAGCCCGATGTGGTGGCGCTGTTTTGCGGCCGATTTTCGCCGGTGGCGCTGGAGCTGGCGCCGGTGGCCAACCGCCTCGGCCTGCTGTTGCTCGACCCCTGGGCGGCGGGCGACGGCATTACCCGGCAAGCGTCACCGAACTTCGTTTTCCGCCTGTCGGCGACCGACACCTGGGCGATGGAGTCCCTGCTCGACCATGCGCGTGAGCGCGGTTTGCGCCATGTTGCGCTTTTTGTGCCGAATACCGCCTGGGGGCGCAGCAGCGAGGCGGCGGCGCAGGCTTACAGTAAACGGCAACCCGGACTGCGCTATAACACGCATTGGTTCAACTGGGGCGATGCCGACTTTTCCGCCCCGCTGGCCCAGGCGCGGTTGGCCGGAGAGCAAGCCATTGTTATGGTCGCCAACGAAGCCGAGGGGTCGATCATCGTCAAGCAAATGGCCGCGCTACCGGCCGAGCAGCGCCTGCCGATCATCGCGCACTGGGGGATTGCCGGCGGCGATTTTGCCACCCTGGTCGGTGCCGCGCTCAAAGACGTAGACCTGGCCGTGGTGCAGACTTTCAGCTTCAGCGGCGCACGCGGCGCCAAGGCGCAGGCGGTCGCCGCCGGTGTCCGCCGCCTGTTCGGGCAGGAAGTCGCCACCCTGCGCGCCCAGGTCGGCTTCGCCCACGCCTACGACTTAACCTACCTGCTGGCGGCGGCCATTCGCCAATCGGGCCGTGCCGAGCGTGCCGCCATCCGCAACGCACTGGAAAAGCTCGGCACGCACGAAGGACTGGTACGCAGTTACCGCCGACCCTTCAGCGCCAGCAACCACGAAGCCCTGGACCGCACGCAGATGTTTATGACGCGTTTCGACAGCGACGGCAACCTGAAACCCATCGGCAGACCCTAACCATGCCCCAGCTCCTTTGCAGCAACCGGCTGATCGCCAGCACAAAAAGCTTGCGCCGGCAATTCTTTCAACTCGATTTGCGCGGCAAGATAACCGCCGCCCTACTCGCGGCGACGCTCATCATGGGTACGGTCGTCACACTGGCCGTCTATCTCGCGGCCCGCTATCAGATCACTAGCCAAAATCAGGCGCTACTCGCCGCGCGCGCCCAGTTGGAGCAACGCGAAATTGAACTGCAACTGACCGGCTTGCTGGCCGTGGCCGAGTCGCTGGCCAGCAACGGCGTCACCGCCAATGCGCTGGCCGATTCGCGTGGCCGCGAAATCTATTTGGCCCCCTTGCTGCGCAACCAGAAACTGGCCGTCGCCGGGGCCAGTCTGAGCGTGGTGGATTATCGCGGTCGCCCGGTGGTCAGCAGTATCGAGCCGGCCCCCGATTGCGGCTGTGAGCCGACCTTCGAGAAAATGATGCAGAGCGGTCGCCCACAAGCGCGCCTGCAGATGGCTTCGAAAGCCGAAGCGGGCCAGGCGGCCATTCTGCTCGCCCTGCCTATCCACTATCGCCTGACCAACACCGTCGAGGGCGGCGTGATGTTGAATATCCCGCTCGCGCCACTACTCGGCTCCTCCACCCCGGCCGACAGTCGTGGCATCAAGGACGCCAGCGGCGTCGCGCTGGCCATGCAAGCTCGCCCGTCCGACGCCTTCGACATCGAAGTACCCCTGCTCCTGCCCGCGCCGCTCGACGAATTGAAACTCACCTTGGTGCTGGCGCGCGACCGCAGCGAAGCCCTGCGCACACTCAACCTGCTACTCGCCGCTTTCGTGCTGCTCGGCGCTTTCGTCGTCGTCGGCGTCATCGCCTTTGCCCGTGCCAGTGCCCGCTTCATCGCCACTCCGCTTGGCGAAATAGCGGCAGCGGCCGAAGAAATTGCCACCAGCGGTCGTCCGGTAGCGCGCCTGCCGGAACGCCGCCAGGACGAATTCGGACGCTTGTCCACCGCCTTCAACACCATGGTCGACCGGCTGGCCGAGTCTTACGCCGATCTCGAAAACCGCGTCGCCGAACGCACGCGCGAATACGAAGAAAGCCAGCACGATGCCGAAAAAGCCGGCAGCCTGCTGCGCGAGTCGCTGAGTAGCATCGCTCAGGGCTTTACCATCTACGATGAAAACGACCGCCTGGTGCTGTGCAACGAAGCTTATTTAAGTTTTTACGAAACCAGCCGCGACCTGATCGTCCCCGGCAACACCTTTGAACAAATTGTGCGCCAGGGGGCCGAGCGCGGCCAATACACCGAGGCCATCGGTCGGGTCGACGATTGGGTCAAACAGCGTGTCGCGCAGCACCAAAGCGCGTGCGGGAAAGTCATCGAACAGCGCTTGGGCGACGGTCGCTGGCTGTTGATCGTCGAACACCGCACGCCGAGCGGCTACATCGCCGGCAATCGCATCGACATTACCGAACTGAAAAATGCCACCGAAGCGTTGCGCCAGCGCGAGCTGTATCTGCACGCCACGCTCGACAACCTGCCGTTCTTCTTCTGGCTAAAAGATACCGAAGGCCGTTTCCTGGCGGTGAACAAGGTCTTTTCAGATGCCTGCGGCCGTGCCAGCCCGGAAGCTGTCGTCGGCCTCACCGACCATGACGTCTGGCCACGCGAATTGGCCGAACGTTACCGCAACGACGACTTCGATGTCATCGCCAGCCGCTGCGAAAAAACGCAGGAAGAACCGGTCGCCGGCGGATCAGAAGCCGGCTGGATAGAGACCTACAAGAAGCCGGTGATCGACCCCGACGGCAAAGTGCTGGGCACCGTCGGCTTTGCCCGCGATGTCAGCGAACGTCGCCAGGCGCAGGCCAAAATTCGTGAGCACGCCGAACAGCTCAATGCCATTTTCGCCCTCAGCCCGGACGGCTTCGTCTCCTTCGATGGCGC
>CAXNNH010000279.1:0-3389 GCA_964203325.1 Burkholderiales bacterium
ACCCGCAGTGCTAGTGGCGATTCGATACTAGGAGCGGCCGCCAAGAGCGCCGCCCGCGCCATTGGGTCGCAGGTAGGCCGCGAGATCATTCGGGGCGTGCTGGGATCGCTTCTCGGTGGCAGTTCGCGTCGCCGCTGAACTTAATCAGGTGCCCTGGAAGCCGCGCCAATAGGCGTTCTACAGGGCGCCTACCCGGAGAGCCACTGTTCACGCCACTCTCCAGGGTACCTGCCCGGAGAGCCAGTGTTTACGCCACTCTCCAGCCCACCCCCTTGCAGATCGTTTATCCACGCGGCTCTCCAGCCATCGGCCAGGGAATATGTTGCTAAGGAGACGCTGATCAATTGTCATTTCGAGTGGAACGAGAAATCTAAATTTCTGATTTTAAAGACTCCTCACACCGTTCGGAATGACAAAAGTGAATAAATCAGCGTTTCCCTAAAAGAAATTCTTGCCACCTGCTCTTGCGCGAAGAAGTACGTCAAGTCAATTAGCCGCGTTTGCTTTTGGCGGAAGCACCTCGGAACCGCCTTCTCCGCCGCTTATTCGCTCTCTTGTTGAGCGCGTTTGGCGCGCTTTTCTTCTCTTGCCGCCTGCTCGGCTTCTGTCTTCTTGCGCCCTTCTGCCGCTTGCCTGGCTTTTGTCGCCAGTTTGCGTTCGCGTTCGGCGGCCTTGCTGGCTTCCTCTGCGCGATAGCGATCCGCCTGCGCCTGTTGATCGGCCTCGCGACTGCTGAGTTTGGCCTCACGCTCAGCTTCCTTCGCTTCAACAGCGCGCCGATGTTCCTCGCGCTCGAAGTCACGAATACCTTTCTCCAAGGTGCGCGCTTCCATCATCGTGCGGGAATGGGTTTTCTTGGCGTTATCCAGGCAGTCACTCATCAGAAACTTGTTGTAACAAGCATTCTGTTCTTCTACATAGCGTCTTTCTGCCTGCGCACGCAACGACTCGACCTGCACACGCTGTGCGGCAGCCTGCTCAACCGTTTGCGGTCTATCGGGCAGCGGGGTCTGTGCCCAAGCCCCCGCTGTAAACAGCAGGATGAGCGCCAGTAAGCTTCGCGTAAACATCGTTCAGGGCGCGGCTCAACCGTTAATGTAATTTTCCAGTTGATCGATAATGAACTGTTGCTCGCAGATCGTCTCCTTGACCAAATCACCGATCGAAACGATACCGACGACTTGTTGCGCTTCATCGAGTACCGGTAAATGGCGGAAGCGTTTTTCCGACATGATCGCCATACATTCGTCGATGCTGTGATCAAGACCGACATAAAGCACCTTGTCGGACATGATGTCCTGGACGCTGGCGTCTTTCGATGTCTTGCCCTGCAAAACAACCTTGCGCGCGTAGTCTCTCTCCGACAACATTCCAACCAGTTGCTCGCCATCGAGCACAAGCACTGCGCCAACGTTATGGTCGGCCATCAATTTGAGGGCATGAAAAACCGTATCCTTGGGGGAAACAACGGTCAGCATTTGCTGTTTGTCCGCGAGGAGTTGCCTGAGCGTTTTCATCGTGCGTCCTTGTGGGTCGAAAAAAGGTTGCTCATCCTAGCAGCCTGTTGGTTTTGACGGTATCCAAGATCTATACGCAAAGAAAAAGGGTGGCGAGCCACCCTTTTGTGCCTGCGGTGTGATTTAACGCAAACTGGCAGCGTATTCGCCAGCAGCCTTCATCTGACGATCCGACAGTTTGGCGGCAATGGTACGCATCACCTTTTCTGCATCGTTCGCGCGCTCGTCGTTGCGGAATTTTAGCAACTGGTCGACGGTATAGTCTGCGTGTTGACCTGCCAGGCGCGGATACTGCGCCGGCAATCCAGCACCCATTGCGCCGTGGCAACCGGAGCAAGCCGGAATACCCTTCTCGAAATCGCCCATCCGCCAGAGTTTTTGGCCTTCGGCAACCAGTTTGTCATCTTTTGCTGTCGCTGGCTTCAATTTCTGCTGCGAGAAATAAACCGATAGGTTGCGCACATCCTCATCGCTCAACATGGCCGCCATACCCCCCATGATCGCGCTGTTACGCACGGGTGGCTTGCCGTCGATCGACCTAAAATTGGAAAGTTGTTTATGCAGGTAATCCGGAATCTGGCCAGCCAGATTAGGATTTGCCGACGTCTCGCTGTTGCCGTCGGCACTGTGGCAAGCGACACAAACAGTTTCAGCAATCTGCTTGGCTTTCGCCAGATCAACCTTAACTTTCGCCTCTTCCGATGCTGAGGCGGAAAAACTGGCGGCCATGAAAACCGCAAGAGCCGTAGTACGAATCATGTCCAAACTCCTATTGACGAATCTGAGTAACATCTGAGGCCAAAGAACTGAACCAACAAACCTGTTATTCTATAACACTTCGGCGTACTAGCGTACGCGTTCCCCCTAGACTTCCAAACTCTTCCGGTTAGCCCATGCCCCTCTTTCAGAAGGCAGTTTTTCATACAACCGTCGCCCACTTGCGTGACCTCCCGCAGGATTCTCGACATGAGGTGGCCTTTGCCGGGCGCTCAAACGCAGGAAAATCTTCCGCGATCAATACCCTGGCCAATCACACGCGGCTTGCCTTTGTCTCCAAAACACCCGGCCGAACACAGCACCTGAATTACTTCGGACTAGAAGAAGGGAAATATCTGGTCGACTTGCCAGGCTATGGTTTTGCCAAGGCGCCGGAAGAAATCCGCTCCCAATGGGAGGGGCTGCTGGCGCCCTACCTGCGTTATCGCGAGGCGCTGGCTGGACTGGTCCTGATCATGGATAGCCGACATCCGCTCACTGATCTGGATCTTCAGATGCTCGACTGGTTTGCCCAAACTCGCAAGCCGATACATATTTTGCTCTCCAAAGCCGATAAATTGACCCGTCAGGAACAAGCGCTGGCTTTGCGCGAGGTTCAGGCCGTACTGGCCAAAATCGGGGATAACTGTACGCTGCAGCTTTTTTCCAGCCTGAAAAAGACCGGCGTTGCCGAAGCGGAAGCGATTCTCGGTGCTTGGCTCGACATGGCGGTAAAGGAAGAAGCTCCACCGCCTGTCGCGCCAAGAACTGAAAAAGTTGCGCGCCCAAAAAATCGCAGCGCTATAGGCTGGAGCGCAAGGAGTCTTAAGGGATCAAGCAATAAAAAGCCCCCAGCCAAATAATGACCGGGGGCGAAAAATGCCTTACTTGGAATAAGGCGCCCGCCCAGGGAGGTGAAGCGGGAGACGGTGTGTGCCATCTACTTCATCAGAACAGGCGATTCGCACAAAGTTCCCTGCGCTTATACTTTTGATCGAAATTTTTACCGGGTTGATACAGAAGATGGATTCCACAGGACGCTTTCCAGTGACACGCATGCGCCGCATGCGGCGAGACGATTTTTCCCGTCGTCTGATGCGCGAATCGGTGCTGACC
>CAXNNH010000280.1:0-3385 GCA_964203325.1 Burkholderiales bacterium
ACCCCCTTGGAGATCGTTTATCCATGCGGGTCTTGGAGGCATGCTCCAAAAACGAGTCAAAGCCATTTCGCCAGCGGATGGCCTTTTGCTCTGACTCGCTCAGGAATTTGGGCGGGACGTGTTTAAAACGCGGTAGAAATTGCCATCACGAACCGACTTACTTGCCCGAAGTCTGCCGATCAATATCAGCAATCACCCGATCCAGGTCGGCGTCGCTCGGCGGATTCTCGGAAGCTGTGGTCGTCGTCGCTACTTCAGAGGCCGGTACAGGGACAGGCACCGGAAAGGCATCCCTGGGCGGTGCCACACCGACAAAGCGGGCGAGGACGATACCCAGTTCGTAGAGCAGCCACAGCGGCAGCGCCAACATGATCTGCGATACGACATCCGGCGGCGTGAAGATGGCGCCAATGACAAAAGCGCCGACGATGACGTAAGGCCGCCACTCCTTGAGCTTGGGAATGTCGACGACGCCCATGCGCACCAGCACGATGACCACCACCGGCACCTCAAAGGTGACGCCGAAAGCAACGAAGGTGGACAAGACAAAGGACAGGTATTTGTCAATGTCGGTCATCCAGGCCACGCCCTCGGGAGCGACGCCGGCCATAAAACCGAATACCGTCGGAAACACCAGGAAATAGGCAAAAGACATGCCGATGAAAAACAGCAGCACACTGGCCGCCACCAGCGGAATGGCCAGACGTTTTTCGTGCGCGTACAGCCCCGGTGCAACAAAGGCCCAGACCTGGAACAACACGTAGGGCAAGGCGACCAGGAAAGCGACCATCATCGTCACTTTCATCGGCACCAGAAAGACGCCGACCACGTCGGTGGCAATCATCTGGCCGCCGGCCGGCAACGTATCGAGCAGCGGTTGGGCGAGGAGCGTGTACAACTCCTTTGACCACGGAAAAAGACAGATAAAAATGATGCCCACCGAGAGTAGGGCGCGAATCAGGCGATCACGCAGCTCAAAAAGATGGGAAAGGAAGGAATCTTCCGGCTGACTCATCGCGTAACGGCCTCGGTAGCGTTCAATTGCGGCAGCGTATCAAGCGAAGGCGCAACAAGGGCAACATCCACCGCTGGCTCGATAGCAACACTCTTGGGCGCCAGTAAGTCCGACGACGCGGGCAGGGCCGACGGGGAAACAGCCTCCGGCGATAGCGGCGGCGTCACGACCTCGGTCACGCTTTGCGCTGTCTCATGGAGGGTGTACTCCACCTCTTGTATCTGCTGGTTGACGCTGCGCTCAAGGCTGCGCGCCGACTCCTGCACCTCCGACTGCAACTTTTTCAATTCGTCGAGCTGCATTTCACGGTTGATGTCGGATTTGACGTCATTGACGTAACGTTGCAAACGCCCAAGCAGATGCCCAGCCGTGCGCGCCACTTTGGGCAAGCGTTCCGGACCAATAACGATCAGCGCCACGATGGCAATGACGATCAGTTCGGAAAATCCGACGTCAAACATAGTTTTCCAGGGAATGGGTCAATAACGGAGATCAACAACGGCGCAAAAGGATGAATACAAGAAAAAAGCCGGCGACTTTCCGGCCCTCTGCACGCATCCCTAAACATCCACAAAAACGCTCAGGAACGCGTCTTTTCCTTGATCTCGCCTTCTATCGTTTGCCCACCGACCTGCTGCGGCGTCTGTGGCTGTGGCGGCGTCTGCGGCGGGACAGCCTCGCCCGGCTTCGCCTCGTTCGTCCCGTCTTTGATTCCGTCCTTGAATCCCTTGACGGCACCGCCCAGATCCTGGCCGATGTTACGCAATTTTTTCGTGCCAAATACAAGCATGACAATGACCAGCACAATCAACCAATGCCAAATACTGAATGAACCCATTAGTCTCTCTCCTTATGTTCGCTTGAGCATGGGGCCAAGCGGATCAGGCCCACCGACGATATGCGCATGCAGGTGTTGTACTTCCTGCTGCCCGACACGTCCGGTATTGATAATCACACGGAAGCCATCCGTACTGCCTTGTTCACAGGCCAACCGGTTGGCTACCGCCAAAATTCGGCCAAGCACCGGAGTGTCGGCCTCAGTCAGCGTTGCCAAAGACGTAATGTGATGCTTGGGCACCACCAACAGATGTACGGGGCGCAGCGGATGGATATCGTGGAACGCGAAGACCTCATCGTCTTCATAGACCTTGCGCGACGGTATCTCACCGCGCGCAATTTTGCAGAAGAGACAATTCTCCATGGCTACTTGCTACGCGCCTTCTTTTCGTCGATACCGGAAACGCCTTCGCGACGGCGCATTTCCTGCGAAACATCCTCAATACCCAACCCATGAAAGGCGAGCAGGACCAAGATGTGATAGACGACGTCGGTCGATTCCCAGACAATATTCAGGCGCTTGCCATCCTTGCCGGCCATAATCAGCTCGGTGCACTCTTCGCCAATTTTTTTCAGAATGGCGTCCTGGCCATCGGCAAACAAACGAGCCGTATAGGAAGTTTCAGGATCCGCATTACGACGGGAAAGTAGGGTTTCGGATAGGCGATGCAGGATGTCGTGTGTACTCATTTTGCGTAAATATCCTTCGGGTCTTTAAGCACTGGATCGACGGCGACCCAGATCGATCCGTCGAGTTGATGAAAAAAACAGCTTTCGCGACCGGTGTGACAGGCAATGCCGCCGACTTGCTCAATCGCCAGCAGCAGCACATCGCCGTCGCAATCAGTTCGAATCGAGCGCACGCGCTGAAAATGTCCCGATTCTTCGCCCTTGCGCCATAGCCGCCGACGCGAGCGCGACCAGTATACCGCGTTACCACTACGCATCGTCTCCTGCAAGGACTCGCGGTTCATGTAAGCGAACATGACAACGCGACCGGTATCCGCATCCTGGGCAATCGCCGGGATCATGCCCTGCTCGTCCCATTTGAGCGCATCCAGCCAAGGCTGGCTCGGATCAAGATCGCTCATAGCAGAATCAAAAACACACGCACGAGCGCACTCACAGGCGTACTCACAAGCGCACCTCAATACCGCGTTCGTGCATGAATTCCTTGGCCTGACGGACGGTGTATTCGCCAAAATGGAAGATGCTTGCCGCTAGCACGGCATCGGCGCGGCCTTCGGACACGCCATCGGCCAGATGCTGCAAATTGCCCACACCGCCGCTGGCGATCACCGGAATATCCACCGCATCGGCTACTGCACGCGTCAGCGGCAGGTCGAAACCATTTTTGGTGCCGTCTCTATCCATGCTAGTCAGCAGGATCTCGCCAGCGCCGAGCTGCTGCACGCGGCAAGCCCATTCGATGGCATCCAGCCCCGTGTTCTTGCGTCCGCCGTGCGTAAACACCTGCCATTTGCCGGGAGCAACCTGCTTGGCGTCAATGGCCACCACGATGCACTGATTGCC
>CAXNNH010000281.1:0-3383 GCA_964203325.1 Burkholderiales bacterium
CCGAGCATCCAGTCGGCCAGCGCCTGCGGAATGTTCTCGTTGGTCATGATGAACGAGAAGAGCACGGCGTTGGTGATAATGTAGAGCAGCATCGCCGACATATTGGCCGAGTTGAGCAATACTTTTGGCACATCCTTCAGCGACATGTCTTTGTAGACAAAGACAGCGACGAAGAAAGCGTACACTGCGCTCATGGCGGCCGCCTCGGTGGGCGTAAACAGGCCGGTGTAGATCCCCCCCATCACCACGATAATCAGCAGCAGTCCCCACACCGATTCACGGAAACTTTTCCAGCGCTCGCCGAAGGTGGCTTTTTTCAGGCGCGGATAGTCGAATTTCTTCGCCCGATACCACGTGACGCCGCCGAGCACGCAGGCCAGCGCAAATCCGGGAATGACGCCGGCCATGAACAGCGCGCCGACCGAGGTATTGGTTGCCACCGAGTACATGACCATCACGATGGACGGTGGGATGAGAATACCCAGCGCACCCGAAGTGGTAATCACGCCGGCGCCGAACTTGTTCGGGAAACCGGCCTTGACCATCGCTGGCAGCAGGATGGAACCAATGGCTACCACGGTCGCCGGGCTGGAGCCGGAAACGGCGGCGAACAAGGCACAGGCCAGCACACCGGCCAGTCCCAAGCCACCGTACCAGTGGCCGACCATAGCGCTGGCGAAGTTAATCATCCGTCGCGCCACGCCGCCGTGCGTCAAAAAGTTGCCGGCCAGGATGAAGAAGGGAATGGCCATGATCTCGAACTTTTCGATGCCGGTGAATAGTTTGAGGGCGACCGACTCCAGCGGTACCTGCGTGAACATGAAGAGAAAACTGAGTACTGTCAGGCCGAGTGAAATCGAGATCGGCATGCCGGTCAGCATCAGCGCTAGCAGCAGGGCAAAAATAATCGCGGCGTTCATTTAGCTGGCCCTCCCTGATCGCTTGGCCCGGATGATGGTTCGGGGTGGCGCTCCTTGTACTTTAAATCGTGCATATGCAGGTTATCGTCGAGGTTGTAGGGATTGGCGTCGATCTGTGCGACGGCCTCGTCCAAGCCCTCGACGTGCCCGTGGTCGTGGTGCGGTAGCTCGCCAGTTTTCAGAAAATCGGCCGTCACTTGCAGGAAACGGAAACACATCAGCGACGAACCGAGCGGGATGGCGCTGTATACGATCCAGGTCGGCCATTCCAGATCGGGCGTCGTCGGTCCCTCGGGAACGTCGCCTGGATTGAGGCCGAAGAAGGTGAACGAGGCGTAGTGCAGGCCGTTTTCCCAGACGAAGTGGGCACCGAGCGCACCGACAATACCGGTAAACAGCGCGCCGGCCAGTAAGCCAAAGACGATGAATTTAGCGCGCCAGCGTCCGCTCAAGCGGTTAATCATGACATCAACGCCAACGTGGATGCCGGTACGTACGCCGTAAGCGGCGCCAAATTTCGCCATCCAGACGAACATGATGATGCACAGCTCCTGCGCCCAACTGAAATTAAGCGCAATCAGCCAGTCCTGCAACAGCGGAATCGGTTGTCCGGCCAGGTAACGGTGCGCAACGGAGAGAAAAATCATCACCGTCGCCGCTCCCATGAGGAAAGTGATGATCCACTCCTCCAGATGATCCAGTATTTTCATTAGCTTGTCCCCCAAGCGAAACACGAAAAAAAGCCCGCCGATCCACTGCATTGGTCAGGCGGGCCGTGGGTTGCAACGCTGGATTACAGCTTCTTCGGATCGAAGCCGGTATCGCGGTAGAACGACTCGATCAGCGCTTTGCCGATACGCGATTCCATCTTTTGATGCACCGGCAGCATGGCCTTTTTGAAGGCTAGACGTTCTTCGGCACTGGGAACATAGACCTCGGTCTTGCCGCTCTTTTTGACTTTCTCCAGGGCGTTGTCGTTTTCAACCTTGGCAATCTGGTTGGCGTAGCGGGTCGATTGCTCCATCGCGTCTTCAAGCTGTTTGCGGATATCGGTCGGCAAACCGTCCCAGAATTTCTTGTTGACGATCACCGCGTAGCCGAGATAACCGTGATCGGTTACGGTCAAATGCTTCTGCACCTCATGCATTTTTTGGGTATAGAGGTTCGAGATCGGATTCTCCGTGCCGTCGACCACGCCGGTCTGCAGTGCCTGATAAACCTCCGAGAAGGCCATCACCTGTGGCAAGGCGCCAAGCGAGCGAATTTGCTCTTCGAGCACTTTCGACGACTGAATACGCAGCTTTTTACCTTTCAGATCGGCCGGTGTCCTGATCGGTGTGTTGGCTGAAAAAGACTTGAAGCCGTTGTCCCAGTAGGCCAGGCCGCGAATGCCCTTCGGCTCTAGCTTGGAGAGCAGCAGTTTGCCGGTTGCACCGTTGGTGATTTTGCGCAGCGCGTCGTAGTCGTTAAAGATGTACGGCAAATCGAAAGCCTCGAATTCCTTGACGCCGAGCGGGCCGAATTTGGCCAGCGACGGGGCCAGCATTTGCACCGCACCGAGTTGCAACGCTTCCATTTCCTCCTTGTCCTTATACAGGGTCGAGTTGGCATAGACCTCAACCTTGACCTTGCCCTTGGTCAATTCTTCCGCTTTTTTCTTGAAGAACTCGGCGCCCAAGCCCTTTGGTGTATCAAGTGCCACCACATGGCTGAACTTGATCACGATGGGCTGCTGTGCCGAAGCAACGAGCGGAGTGGCGGACAGGGCGCAAGCGACCAGGCCGAAAAGCAGTGCGGATATTTTCATAGTGTCTCCAATAACTCCAGTGGTTCAAAACAGCTTTCAGTAGGACTTTAATCGGGCTTCAGTCGGGCTTTAATCAGGCGTAAGAAAACGCTGATTTATCACTTTTGTCATTCCGAACGTAGTGAGGAATCTTTAACATCAACAATTTAGATTTCTAGTTTCACTCGAAATGACCATTAATCAGTGCCCCCTAACGCCCTGTTGATAGGTTACCGAGGAAGAGCATCCCTATGAAAGCAATGGCTATTTTCTCATAACGCATGGTGATTCTAGGGAAATTTATATGGGTAAGCCACATTTCAGGTCATCTGCATTTCAAAGCAGACACTGTCTGTCCCGGACCTTGCGACAATCTCTCCGCCATGAGCGCGGATAATCGAGCGGGTAATGGCCAGGCCCAGTCCGGCGCCTTCGCTGCTGCCGTGGCGCGAGGGATCGGCGCGGTAAAAGCGATCGAATATTCGCGACAGGTGTTCCTGCGGAATGGGCGCACCGGAATTCTCGATGCTCAACTTTGTACCGCTAGCACTCGCTGCGATACAAACGCCAATACGGCCGCCTGACGGTGTGTGGCGGATGGCGTTCGAGATCAGGTTCGCCAGGGCGCGGCGCAGCATGAGCTTGTCCCCCACTACCTGGCCGCTGCCCGATAGCGT
>CAXNNH010000282.1:0-3365 GCA_964203325.1 Burkholderiales bacterium
AGTTGAATAGCGGCGCGCAGTCCGGCACCGCCAGCACCGACGATCACGGCATCGAATTTACGAACGGGGATTTTAGTTTTGCTCACTTACATTCTCCACAAAATCTGAACCGACCAGCCGGTGTAGCCGACCAGTAGCGCTGCCGTTGCGATCATCATTAGGAGACGCAGTCCATCCGGCTTGATATAGTCCATCAATATATCCCGTACACCAACCCATGCGTGATAGAACAAACTGACGAAAAACAGGAAGGTCATGAATTTCATGAAACCGTTGGCAAAAACACCTCGCCAAGCGACAAAGGAATCCGGTCCTACGGTAATGATGACCGCAAGAAAAATGACTGTGTAGAGGGCCATGATAATGGCCGTAGCACGCTGGAGGATCCAGTCTTTGAGGCCGTAATGCGCCCCGATAACGATACGATTTACCATAAGATTTTGGCTCCGATGATCAAGGTCAGCGCGATGCTGACTACAAAAACGATCTTGCTGGAAAGGCGTGCCGATTCGAGGTCAACTCCTTTGTGCAGGTCAAGCAGCAGATAACGAATACCTGCGCAGAAATGATGCATGTACAGATAGATCAGACCGAACAGAATGATCTTAACCAATGGATTACCGACCAGATCCTTGACCACGGCAAAAGTTTCGGCAGACGAGAGACTGCTCTGCAGCATCCAGAGCAGAACGGGCAACAAAAGAAAAAGCCACGCGCCGCTGATGCGGTGAATAATCGACAGGATGCCCGGAAGCGGCAAACGAATACTCTTCAGATCCAGATTCTTCGGCCGTTTTTTCTTGATAATCATATCTGCCATAAACATTACCCCTTGTGTTGCGCGACTGAACTTCCGCCGCTCAAGCCGGTATCAGCCGGCGCCTGTAAACCTACTTTTAAAATCAACTGCTTAAAGGCTCGCGAAAAGGGAAAATACCGGGAATTACCGGCAATTACCTCAACCCAGTTCATTGTGATAATGGTAGTTCTGCGTCGAATAAAATCCGCGACGCCATTCGACAGGCTTGTCGCCATAGCTAAAGGTCACCCGTTCGACCAGCAACAAGGGACTACCCTCTTCGACCTGCAACAGTTCTGCACTAACCCGATCGGCCGTCACCGCCCGCAGACGCTCGTCGGCACGGATGATGCGCACACCAAATCGGCTTTCGAAAAGACTGTAAAAGGATTTGTCGCTGGCCCGCATCACGTCCATTGTCAGATCCTGAAAAAGTTCTCCCGGCAAATAAATCTCGTCGAACACGACCGGTTCGTCGGCAAACTTCAGCAAACGGCGAACGATGATGACGGAGGCTCCTGGCTCAAGGCCAAGCATACGCGCCACGTCGGCTCCAGCTTTGGCACGCCAGCATTCAATCGGAATACTCTGTGAGGGTGGCAATTCGCCTTCGGTGGGGGCTAGCCGGAGAAAACGGAAAAACGAACGGGGATCGCTGTGCGTGGCGACGAAAGTTCCTTTCCCTTGCCGACGCACCAAAAGATTCTCGGCAGCCATCTCATCGATAGCCTTACGCACGGTCCCCTGGCTGACCGAGAAGCGAACCGCAAGCTCCGATTCGCTCGGAATGATGTCGCCCGGTCCCCACTCTGCCGACTCCAGGCTGCGCATAATCAACTGCTTGATCTGGCGATAGAGCGGGCTAAAAGTTGGCGAATGCATGGGTAAGCGCACCGGCAATGAGTTCATGGGGCGCAATTTCAGCACACTTTTATCAGCACGTCTATCGTATTATAAATGTCTTATATAAGACATAAGACAAAACATTGACACTTCCCCTCTTTCGCTCTTATCATCGCCCCCGATTTGCTCTTCCCCGAACTATCGATAGTCGGGATGCTACGCCGATCACCCCTTTGTTTATTCTTGTTCATTGCTAACAACAGGAGCCGCAACATGTCAAAAGCCCCCATGCGCGTCGCAGTCACCGGCGCCGCCGGCCAAATTTGTTACAGCCTGCTTTTCCGCATCGCCTCCGGCGAAATGCTCGGCAAGGATCAGCCGGTCATTCTTCAGCTTCTCGACCTGCCGCAAGCCCAGCAGGCCGTCAAAGGCGTCATGATGGAACTGGATGATTGCGCCTTCCCGCTGATCGCCGGCATGTTCGCTACCGACGATCCGAATGTCGCGTTCAAAGATGCCGACGTTTGCTTGCTGGTTGGCTCCCGCCCGCGTAGCAAAGGCATGGAACGTTCCGAACTGATCAGCGCCAACGGTGCCATTTTTACCGTCCAAGGCAAAGCTATCGCCGAAAACGCCAAGGAAGACGTTAAGGTGCTGGTCGTTGGCAACCCCTGCAACACCAACGCCCTGATTGCCCGTTCTGCCGCCATCAAGGTGGGTCGCACCAACCCCAGAAATTACAACAGCATGTTGCGCTTGGACCACAACCGCGCGCTGTCACAGCTTGCCGCAAAAATTAATCGCCCGATCTCCAGCCTTAAACGACTAGTTGTTTGGGGCAACCACAGCCCGACGATGTACGCTGATTACCGCAACTGCACGTCGAATGGCGATAACGTCAAAGAACTGATCAACGATCACGCTTGGAACAACGACGTGTTCCTGCCCACCGTTGGCAAGCGCGGTGCCGCCATCATCGAAGCGCGCGGCCTGTCGTCTGCCGCATCGGCCGCCAACGCCGCCATCGATCACATTCGCGACTGGGTGCTCGGCTCCGACGAGTGGGTAACAATGGGCATTCCGTCCGATGGTTCCTACGGAATTCCGGAAGGAATGATTTACGGCATGCCTTGTGAGTGTAAAGACGGCGACTACAAACTCATCCAGGGTCTGGAAATCGACGAGTATTCGCGCGAAAAGATCGCCATTTCTCTCAAGGAACTGACCGACGAAGCCGATGCGGTCAAGGACATGCTGTAAAGTCGTACAGCCTAACCGGCTCCGCTAAAAATGCCGCTACGTGCCGTGCACACTGCGGCATTTTTTCGTTTCGCGCATACAAAAACGGATAGCGCACTGCCCTGAGAGCCAATATCCATGCGCCTCTCCGGGCAGGTGCTTTCACTAGCCCCAAGCCCGGTCGGCAAAGCCGTTACAATTGCGCCTTCGTTTGCCTTGAAACCTCCGACCTCCCTGTGACGCCCCACAATTTTTGGCCAATAACATCGTTGCCTAGCGTTTCGGCTACGGCTTTGACTGTTTCTTTCTGATGCGCCAGAACGAGTTACGTTCGGCGCTTTACCACCGTTTTCACCGCATGGTGCCTTTCTTGGCGCATCCGGCAGCGCACACGCTTTGGCGCGGCTTGGTATGGGCTTTCTGGCTGCTTTACTTCGGCTTTGTCCTGCTAGTTTTAACACTGCGCTATAGCATTCTGCCCAAC
>CAXNNH010000283.1:0-3360 GCA_964203325.1 Burkholderiales bacterium
TGCGCTCCCACTCGTCGTCCGTTAGCCTCGTTTTGTCTCGCTCGCCGGCTTGACTCATTTGCAGCGTCCAAAGCGGCTAATTTTACCGCCGGCAAAACATCAACAGAGCCTAGTCCAGATAACTGCGGATGCTGACGTTGAGTACGTCACACCTCTCCGTCAGGGAAAACAACTGCCCTTGCTCCCCATTCATGCAGCCTTCATAGAACCTCCCTTGCGAAGATTGCCGCCGCATTTATTAGAATTCCATTCCCCTGCTTGAGTCGGAGGTTCTCGGCACGCCGCTTGGATAGTTCCGGCTCTTCCGGCGTTACAACTCTGCAGTCGGCCCCGTTGAGCTTGCCTTCCGCCGCTGCCTTGACCCAGTTGCGGCTCAACCCAAGTTCCTTGCAAATCATGCCGACGCTCTGGCCATCCTGGATCCGTTTGGCCGCACGTCCCTTGAACTCGATTGTGTATGCCTGTTTCGGTATCTTCATTTCCTGCCTTCCAAAAGTGACGTTAATTTTGGGGCACCCTTGGCAGACAAAATTTCTGGGGAAGCTCATTTTGGATTCACAGGGTTTCTGCTTCAACCTTCGCCCAGTGCGCTTACTTCATGCGCCCAATCGAGAGCCTCGATGGCGCTGCGCGATACTAGCAGGGCATCGAGATCGTAGGCGAGTGCTTTGACTTCGAAATCTTCCGGAGACAAGCCTTCGGCCGCGACTGCTAGCGCAAGCGCGTCGGCATAAACTCCAGGCTGACCAAGTAGGGCTTGTTGTACGGGTTCGGACAACTTGGCTTGACGGAGCATGTCGGACATCGACTGTCCCATCAGCAAGTCTAGTTGCGAAAATAATCCCAGCATAAAAAACTGATCCTTGTGCGCAGGAAAGCTGCCTTTACCTGCCAGGCTTTCGAGAAAATGCGCGCGTGCCAGAGCGCGTTCGGTGAGCAGGCGATCGCGATAGCCCGGTGCTTTGATGTCGAACAGAAACAGCGACAGCCAGCGCGAAAAGCGCTCTCGGCCCAGCACCATCAGTGCTTTATCCATCGTTGTAACGGGGCTTTGCAGACCCATGACTGGGGAGTTGAGGTAGCGCAATAGCTTGAAGGTCAACACCGGATCGAGTTTGAGTTGCTGCGCAATGACGTCAAATTCCGCACCGCCGCGCAGCATATTGAGTAACTCGATAACGTGCATGCGGTTGATGTTACTTTTGGGGGGATGCCAGTTATCACTGCTGTTCACGAACGGCCCGAGAAAGAAGTTGAAACCGCCTTTAAAAAACAGTTGGTATTCGTCGAAGGAACCTAGCTCACTGGCCATTAACTGAAAACTAGGCTGCTTGGCCGGACGTAGTTCGTGCATTTTCTTGAGCAGCGATTCGATCTCTATGCCATTAAACCCCATGATTTCAAGTTGCACATAGTCGGCGTTGGCTGCCAGCGTGAGTAGATCGGGTGTTTCCTCCAATCGTAGCTTGCTGAGTAACCAGCCACAGGCGAAGCCCTGTTGGCGCAAGGCATCGAGACGCGGTTGTAGGATGGCCGTAGCGGGCATTTGGCGCGACGGGGAAAGCATCAACACGCTGTTGGTAAGTGGCAGTCGATCGATCAATGGGTTATCCAGCGAGGCGGGCGACAGCCGGACAAAGCTCAAGCGCGAACCGAGCACGGCGTTGCTACCGAGAGAGGATAGATTATGCAGTAATGCATCGTCGTAGGCCTTGCGCAGTGAGTTCAGGTCACAGCCCCCTTGCAGACGCGCCTGCACCCGCTCGGGCAAAATGAATTCGTAGCCAGCTATTCGCTCGTCCCGATCCAGCACCGGCTCCCGACAGACGAACGAATGGGCACGCGACGAATCGGCGACAGGAATTTTTTTGCCCCCATTGCCCGGCGACTCGGCCTGTCGTAGTGCTTCGCCGGAGGAAATTTGGCATTTTTCCTCTCCCGGCAACACCTTCTTTGGCAAGTCAGAGACAGCGTCGTTTTGGCCTACTTCCTGGCCTAATAATTTGCGAAAGAGATTAAACATGATTCCTTTCTTTCTGACAAAATTCACCATCGTTGTATGCATTTTACGCGTACTTTTTTATCGGCATAGAGGGCTGCGGTTTAAGTTACACCCCTACCACACTACCCGCCATACCGTTCCGCGCCGGGCGGTTCGAGAAGTCCCGCATTTGTTCATTCTTGGTCACATCGCTACAACGTTTCACTCGGCGTGTCTGCACGTCAAAAAATGGAAGGGCTTTTTCACGATCTCAAAAGCGACAGGAATGGAAACGTCTTGGCTATAATAAAGCGCGTTGAGCAGATTGATCCCCTTGACGCTACGACCTGCGCAGTGATCGAAATACCAAAAAATCATCTCGCTCTCATCCGTCCTCGCCTTCTCCTGAATCATGTCGTCAAAGATCAAACAAGCGTCATCACGCTCGATTTCGCGTACTGCTGCCTTAACCGGACTTTAACACCTCGCTGTCATTATCGCCTCTTTTCTCGTTCAACCACACCTGTAACGCACTGATTCAAATAGCGATTCAAAAACAGAGGGTCGAAAAGTCGTTTTGTTGTGCCATAATCGTATGTGTCTTCCAGTTTTTCTCTGGTTTTTCCGGTAACGTCGCCGCATGTTTATCCGTCAAACCCGCACCAACAATAAAATCACTGGCGAGGGCTACTTCACTTTTCGCTGGGTGCGTGGCGAGCACCAGGGCGGCAAGGTCCGCCAGATCACCGTACTCAATCTGGGTCGGCACTTTCCCTTTAAGCAGGAAGACTGGCCGCTGCTGTGCCTGCGCCTTGAGCAGCTGCTGCACCCGCAGGACAACTTTCTGCCGATTGCGTGTTCGGAAACCCTTGAAGCGGCTGCCCAGCGCTATTTCGGGCAGTTGGTCGAGCGCGCGGTGCCGCCTGCCCTCGCGGTCGCCGATCCCGTCGCCCCCGCGGGGGCGTTGCTGCCGACGCGACTGAGCCCGAGCATCCCGCCCCCGACTTTCAGGAGGTTGACGTGGATAGTCTGCAACAGACGCAACCGCGTTCGGTGGGGGTCGAGCATCTGGCCCTGCACGCGCTCGCGCAAGTCGGTTTTATCCAGAAGCTGGCCGACCTGGGGGTCAACGGCGCGATGCGGGCGGCCATCCTCGGCAACGTCATTGGCCGGATGGCCGAACCGGCCGCCGAGCTCGCCACCTGGAACGGGTTGCAAACGCAAAGCGGCCTTGGCGAACGGATCGATGTCGATTTCGCGGGTCTTTCGCAGATGCGCCTGTATCGGGCCTCGGATCTCCTGAGGCGCCCTCGTGCTGCGATTGAAGAACACCTGTTCAGCGCGATCCAAACGCTCTTCAGCCTGGGAGAGACCGTCAC
>CAXNNH010000284.1:0-3358 GCA_964203325.1 Burkholderiales bacterium
ACCGTCATCACGCTGCTGATGGTGAGCAGCAGCTTCTTCATTGCTTGCTCGGTGGCGACCTTGCGGGCCGGGCAGCGCCGCCGATCAATTTATTGGCTACTGGCCGGACTGGTCGTAGCGCTCGGTTATCCCGTCGCCAAATACCTTGAAATTGACTGGAACCTGGCGCACGGCATCAATGGCGAAGCGGGAATCTTCTTCACGGTGTATTACTACCTGACCATTAACCATCTGGTGCACGCCTCCTGGGGCATTCTCGGCATCCTCTGGGTGCTGGCTCGCCATCTGGCCGGCGGTTATTCGGCTGAGGATTACAGTGGCCTGGAAGCACTGGCCAGTTACTGGCACGCCACCGACATCATCTGGCTGGTCATCTTTCCCTTTTTCTACGTCCTGGTCTGAATGATGAACACAAGCGACAAGACACCCGGCGCCCATCTGGCACCGCTCGTTTATGCCTGGCTCGCCCTGGTCATGTTGACGCTACTCAGTCTTGGACTCGGGCAATGGTTTCATGGTGCGACCTGGTTGCCGATCCTGGTCGCCGCCATTGTCTGGCTCAAGGGAATGCTGGTCGCCCGGCAATTTATCGAGCTGCCGTTGGCGCACCCATTCATTGCCTGGGTACTCCGAGTGTTTATCGCCTTTACGCCGCTTGCTTTGCTGGTGACGGCTTTCTTCGGCGCACAATTTGCCCGCTGGACGACGCTATAGCGGGTTGCCCTACACCGGCAGCACAAACGTGAAGCATGCGCCGCCTTCCGGGTTGTTGAACGCGGCGATGCTGCCGCGATGACCTTCGACGATCGCGCGGCTGATCGATAGCCCAAGCCCCGTACCGCCGGCGGCTGAACGGGTATGGCTGCTCTGGACAAAGGCGTCGAATACGGCTTCCAGTTCGCCTTCTGGAATACCGATGCCTTGGTCGATCACGCTGAAGCTGATGGCTTTGCGCAGTGCCTGTTGGTTTTCGGCATCTACCGCGCGGCGCCCTGGCAAATCGCAGTGCGCTGCTGTGAGGCCGATGACGCTTCCTTCCGGGGAGAATTTAATGGCATTGGACAGCAGGTTGCGCAGGACTTGCCCAATTTTTCCGGCATCGCAGTTGACCACCAGGTCGGCGGGTAAATCGTCGGTATCGAGCCGGATATGTTTTTTGTCGGCCAACACGCCGACTTCATCAATCGCGTCCAGCGCCATCGTGTGCAGGTCGTGCGGCATCATGCGGAAGCTCATTTTGCCCGCCTCCAGCTTTGACAGATCAAGCAAGTCGTTGAGTAGGGGCATCAAGCGATTGGCGCTGCTGACGATATTCTCGAAATAGTGATGTAATTTTGGCGGCAGGTTCTCTCCCTGCGATTTTTCACAGCCCAGATTGCCGAACGACAAAATGGCGTGCATGGGTGTGCGCAATTCGTGTGACATGTTGGAAAGGAAGGCCGATTTGGCTTGGTTGGCGCGCTCGGCTTCGTCTTTCGCTCGCAGCAGTGCTTCTGTCCGCTCGCCAACCAGTTCCTGCAAATGATCGCGGTAGCGTTTGAGTTCTTCTTCGGCCTCGACGCGGTGGGTAACGTCCACCACCATCCACAGGGATTCCCCGCTCTCCCGATCCAGCATTTTGCTACTCACGTCGCACCAGATAGGCCGCCCGTCCTTGCGCACGTAATTGACCAGCGAACGGTAATTTTTTCCGCTGGCGATGAGTGCGTAGGCCGTACCCACTGCCGCAAAGCCTTCATCAGTGGCATAAAGACGGCGGGTCGGCATACCGATCATTTCGCCTCGGTCGTACCCGTAAATTTGCTCGGAAGCCGGGTTACACCAGACGAAAGTACGGTTTTTAACTTTCATGATGCCGACGAGATCGCTGTCGAGAATCCGTTGCTGATCGGCCAGCAGGCGCGCTACGCGCTGTTCGCTGGCACGACGCGCAGTAATGTCGCTAGCAAAAACAACTAGCGCACGGGTCTTTCCGTCCTCACCCAAAATCGGGTAAAAAATGGTGCTGAAACAATACCCGCCACGCTCGTCTTCCACTGTTAGCGCCTGGCCGCTGCGAAAAACTTTTTCGATATGAGACCGCCGTTTGGCCGCCAGATCCGGCGGAAAATAGTCGAAGACGCAGCAACCGATCAGATCCTCCTTGCTGGCTCTCATGCGCTGTGCCGCTGTTTCGTTGACCAGAACAATATGGCCGCTGGCATCAAGCAAAAAAATACTTTCCGCCGTCGCATTCAAGGTCGCCTCGAACTGCGCCTTCTGTTGCCGCAAAGACTCTTCGGCGCGATGACGCTCGCCGATTTCGCCCTGCAAGCGCAGATTCAGGACGCGCAGCTTGGCAACAAAGCCCAGAGCGCTCAGGAGGGCGATCAGGGCAACGCCCAGGCTGACGATCAACCAGCGCGGTATTTCCGACGCGACCGGATCATAGATAAAGTCGCTCAGAGCGAAGTCGGCCGGCAATTGGCCCTGGCTGGCATAGACTTCCACCACATGCCGCCAGCGACCGGGACTCATGTAGCCCGGTTCGACGATATCGGGACGGGTCAATTCTTGAATTTGCGCGGCTTCGAACAGGAGGTGTTCGCGCGATTTGCCCTGCGTGTTGTAACGCTGCAGGATCAGATCGGTGATTTCTTCGGGATGCTGGAGAGCGTAAGTTAGACCGCGCAAAGTCGCTGCACGGAATGCCTCGACCGTCTCGGGGCTGCTTTCCACGGTCTTTTCAGCGGTAAAAAGCATGTTGCCGAACAGGTCGATGCCGGCCGAGCGGGGCGTCAGCAGCAGGTATTCATGTTCCTTGCCACGAATCAGAAAAGGTTCGTTCGATACATAAACGATTTTTGCCGTTTCACGGCCTTGGTGCAGCGACTCCAGAGTCCAGTCTGTCTGCTCAACGAGCTTGATATGTTCGGCAGGAATGCCGGAAGCGCGCAGATACGCTTCTATCTCGTCACGGTTATGGGGATCGACCGCCACCGGTTTATCCGCCAGGTCGAGGACACTTTCGATGCCGAAATTTTTACCGTCGGCACCTTTCGCTTTTTTTGCCCGCATGGCCAGCAGTGCAACCGGTGAATGCTGCATCAAGGTCGCCAGGGCCACGACCGGCAGACCTCGGTAGCGGTCGACGACCAGTGCGGAGGCACCGACGCCGAAAGTGGTGCGGCCTTCGCTGACTTCCTTGATCGAGTCGATTCCTGGGCCTCCTTCCAGAATCGTCGTCTCGATGCCGGCCTGACGGTAATAGCCTTGTTCATGTGCGGCGTAGAAGGCGGCAAATTCGAACTGATGTTTCCAGTTGAGCTGAACCGATACGCGCGTCACGGCCTGCGCCTGTGCCGACACTACCGATGCC
>CAXNNH010000285.1:0-3339 GCA_964203325.1 Burkholderiales bacterium
CACGACCGTCCCTGGAGGATGGCTGGAGAAGCGCATGGATATTGGCTCTCCGGGCAGCGCCCCTTCTTCTGCACAAGCGTCGAACAGGTGGCAAGGCTGCTCCAGGAGGCTGTCGGCGACACCGGGGAAGCCGTCCGCTGCGTTGATCCTGCTTAGAACCATCGCTGTCGTATCTTTGCTCCAGTCGATACGCCGATCTTTCTGTTGCATCAACGGTTGTTGTTTTCCTGGCAACGGCGAAAAACTTTCCTGTGGCGTCGGGACAAAATTAGCGGCCACAAAACGTTCAACGGCGAGCCGAACGGCGCGCGATGCGGCTTCAGTGACTTCCCTTCGATAAATACTCGACTTCCTGGCCGTGCGCAGCGTGAAGGTTTCAAACGCCCACACCGGGCCGGCATCCAGTTCCGCTTCGGCCTGGAGGACGGTTACCCCCCAGGTACTTGCGCCATTCTGGATGGCCCAATCGAGGGACGAGGGGCCACGGTCGCCGACGATGCCCGGATGCACAATCAGGCAGGTGTGCGTGCGCCAGATCGCTTCGGGGATGGCGCGGCGCAGGTAAGGCGCAACGATCAGATGCGGTTTGAACAGCGTGACGGCCTCTTCGGTGACTGAATCGGCAATATCGAACTCAACCGAAATGAGATGACCCTGCGCCCGCAGGTCGGTGTAGAGACGCTGGGTTAGACCGTTGAAAGCGTGCGTTAGAAAGAGGATGCGCATGGCAAAAAAATAGGGGCAACAAATTCAGCTAAATCAACAAATCCTCGGCAACTGTTCGCCGGTCAACCAGTCGACGATACGCCGGCCACCAAAGCCAGTGGTCATTTGCACAAAGTGGTGCGCATCTTCATGTACCGTACCGATGATCGCGGCGCGCTGCCCGAGCGGGTGAGCGTGCATGGCGGCGAGCAGCGTATCGGCGGCGTCTGCTGCGACGATGGCTAGCAGCTTGCCTTCGTTGGCCACATAGAGCGGATCAAGGCCGAGGAATTCGCAGGCGGCGGCCACGGCCGGGTTCACCGGTAGCGCCGCTTCCTGCAGCATCATGCCGACGTTCGACTGGCGAGCGATTTCGTTGAGCGTGGTGGCCACACCGCCGCGCGTCGGGTCGCGCAGCACGCGAATGGCGGCGCCGCTTTGGCGCATGGCGGCGATCAAACCGTGCAAGGCAGCGGTATCGGAGACGATGGGTGCGGTGAACCCCAGGTTTTCGCGCAGTGCCATGATGGCCATGCCGTGGTCGCCGATGCTGCCGGAAACGATGATGCGATCCCCCGGCCGCGCCCGGTCGCCCGAGAAATCTTCGCCTTCGGCAACGACGCCGACGCCGGTGGTGGTAATGAACACACCGTCGCCCTTGCCTTGCTCGACCACTTTGGTATCGCCGGTGACGATAGGTACGCCGGCTTCCTGGGAAGCTTTGGCCATCGACTCGACGATGCGCGCCAACTCGCCGAGCGGAAAACCTTCTTCGAGGATAAAGCTGGCGGCTAGGTAGAGCGGGGTGGCGCCCATCACGGCAATGTCGTTGATCGTGCCATGCACCGAAAGGCAACCGATATCGCCGCCAGGAAAGAAGAGCGGCGAGACGACGTGTGCATCGGTGCTCATCACCAGCCGACCTTTAAGCGCAGGCAGCAGAGCGCCATCGTTGCCTTGGGCCAGATATTCATTGCCGAGATATCGGGCGAACAACTCTTCGATGAGTTGCGCCATCGCCCGCCCGCCGCTGCCGTGCGTCATGTCGACACGGCCATTTTTCAGGTCGAGTGGGCGAACGTAACCTTTGCGGATGGGTGGCATTGGTGTTGTTGGTGATATCGGCGTTGTAGGCGTCATTGGTGCTGTCATGCGTTCACCCCGTTAATATCCTTGAAACGACCATAAGTGTAGTGTGCCGCACAGGCGCCTTCCGAACTGACCATGCACGAGCCAATCGGGTTTTCCGGCGTGCATACCGTGCCGAAAATCCGGCAATCCTGTGGCCGTTTAACGCCGCGCAAGATCGCTCCGCACTCGCAAGCCTTATGATCAGGAACGGTCCGGTACTCCAGGTTGAAGCGCCGTTCGGCGTCAAACTCGGCAAATTCCGGGCGGATGCGCAAAGCGCTATACGGCACCTCGTTCAGTCCGCGCCATTCAAAGGAAGGACGCAATTCAAACAGCTCCGAAACGAGGTTTTGCGCCTTCAAATTGCCGTCGCGTGTCACGGCGCGCGTGAACTCATTTTCAACCACGGAGCGGCCTTCGTTGACCTGTTTGACCAGCATCAGTACCGCCTGCATCACGTCGAGCGGCTCGAAACCAGCGATGACTACCGGCTTGCGGTATTCCTCGGCGAAAAACTCGTAAGGGCGGCTTCCGATGATCGTCGATACGTGCGCCGGGCCAATGAAACCATCGAGCGGCACCGTTCCCCACTGGCGAACTTCCGGCGATTCGAGGATATGGGCAATCGCTGCCGGCGTTAGTACGTGGCAGCACAGCACGGAAAAGTTCTTTAACCCGAGCGCTTGCGCTTGTTTGATGGCCACCGCCGTCGGCGGTGTGGTGGTCTCAAAGCCGATGGCGAAGAAAACCACCTGCTTTTCAGGATTCTGCTGCGCAATACTTACCGCATCGGCGCTCGAATAAACCATGCGAATGTCGCCGCGAGTGTTGCCAAGCCCGCTTCCTGTCCCGTTTCCAACACCGGCTTTGGCCTTCATCAATGACAGCCCGCCGGAAGCCGGCACGCGTAAGGTATCGCCGTAGGTACACAGCGTCACGCCGCTGTCGAGTGCCAGGCGAATGGCCATGTCAATTCGGCCAATGGGTAACACGCAGACCGGGCAGCCGGGGCCATGAATCATGCGTACATTCGGCGGCAGCAGATCGGTGACGCCGTAACGTGAAATGGCGTGCGTGTGCCCGCCGCAGAATTCCATGAAATGGTACTGGCGCTCGGGCTGGGCGATTTGCCGGATGGCGGCAGCGAGTCCCCTGGCCAGTTCGCCGTCGCGAAACTCTTCAATGTATTTCATCCTGGATCCGAAAATATGTTCACCAACAAGCGGCGAAGGGTAGCAAATTTTGTCAGGGACGCATTGTGACAGGATGTGGAACCGATGCTTAGACGGGGTTTGAGTAAAAGTGTCTGCGCCGTTGCTTAGGGAACTGATGTTACGCAGCCCTGCCCTAACCTGGACGCGTCGGAAGCCAACCAGAAGTCACCCCGCCCCGTCATTCCCGCGTAGGCGGGAATCCAGGTGGCGGTGGTCCGGCGAACTCCCTATGGATTCCCGCCTACGCGGGAATGACGGAGTTTTTGGCGACTGCTGCGTAACATCAGTT
>CAXNNH010000286.1:0-3336 GCA_964203325.1 Burkholderiales bacterium
AGCGCATTGCCGGCCGCTTCGTTGAGATCGGCCAGAACCACCTTGGCGCCCTGCTCCACCAGCATCCGCCCGGTACCCGCGCCCAAGCCTGAAGCGCCGCCGGTGATGATGAATACACTGTCCTTGATCTGCATTGCGGCCCCTAGAAAAGGATCAAGGCCTGCCGACCGGAATGGGGGCAGGCCTTGAAATTTGGTGCGTTGGCCGGAATCGAACTATCCTCGCCAACCATCACCGGTACTATGTTCATAGCCAATGCAGGTTGATTGTTACCCGCTTTATTACCCGTTTCAGACTGCCTTGGCCGGTTGAGCTAATCTACTTTGGCAGATTCTACCGAAATTAGATTCGACTGTCGCGAGTGCCGCCCACCGAGCGGGGCAGCAGGTGCACGCCACCCGTGCGACCTTCTGCGACATCGAATTGCACTGGCTTGCTGTTTTCCTATCCCCGTTGCGTCGCTGGAGAGTGCTGCCCGTTGCAAAGCCGCCCGGCCGCCAATAGACAAGCCGCTCTTGCCCTCGTCGGCATAGGTGCGCACAATCTCTATTCCCCGCTGCTCAGCGTAAGTGCGGATTTTGTCGGACTGGTTGTGGGTCGAGTAGAGTTGGTGCTCGGTGGACATCCTCACGTACTCTGCGGCGCGCAGAAGATTGCAGCCCGGCGCTGACGGTACTGGGTTTTGAGGATGATTTGGTTCAGACATATGCGTGACTAACCATGGAGCAGGGCATGACGACGATCATCGAAACATCAAGAGAGTTACTGGTAACAATCTAATAATAGCAGAAAACCATCCGTTACCAGTAATGTCCGAAAATAATAGAACCCGTCAAGCAGCCTTCAAGCAGCGCATGCGTCTGGCTGGGAAAAAGCAGATAACGATTTGGGTCACGCCCGAGGAAGAGCAATCGGTGCGGATCTTGTTGGGTAAAGACGTTTCGCCCGAGGTCGCAGAGACACCTTCAAAGGTTGCATCCGAAGAGAAGAAGCGAACAAGGCGCGCTCCGGTACCGCACAGGCCAACGAAAAAATCTGCGAAGAGCTAGTTTGGCCGTTGCCTGCCGTTCAGTTCTATCACAGTTGTTTTTTCAGTCGCCGTTCGATATCACGCGATCGCCCACCGCAGCGTCTGTTGCCGACGCCAGATTTCTACGGAAATCCGACACCGCTGACAGTCTGGGCTTGAATTCGCTTATAATGTCAATTCATCTATCTATTCATAAGCGGATTCACGCACATGCCATCGCACGCTGACATCATCCGTCTGCGACTGTCCAGCGGACCGCTGTCCGCGCGCCAACTGATTGAACATATTGGTGTCAGTCAGCCGACGATCTCGCGCGCGCTGCGAGAACTCGGCGACGACATCGTACGCGTAGGTGCCGCGCAATCAATTCAATACGCGCTACGCGACACTTCGCGCGGATTGCCAGACATCCCAATCTACCGCGTCGATGAAGAAGGCCGGATCCGGCAACTGGGAACGCTAGTTCCCGTGCGTCCGGAAGGGTTCGTCATGCGCCCGGCGGACGGTGTCACCGTGCACAGCGACGGCCTGCCGTGGTGGTTGTTCGATGTGCGCCCCCAAGGATATCTCGGCCGGGCGTACGCGGCTCGCCATGGTGCTGAACTTGGACTACCGGAGCGGCTCACCGAGTGGGCCGACACCCACTCCTTGCGGGCGCTGCTTGTGCATGGTCATGATGTGGTGGGAGATCTCCTGCTAGGCGATAGTGCGCGGGATCGATTCCTTGCCACTCCCGTCCCTGATCCCATCACGGAGGAACAGAAGGCCGAGGAATATGCCCGATTGGCCCAAGAAGCCGCCCGCGGTGAGACCGCTGGATCGTCAGCCGGGGGCGAGCAGCCGAAGTTCACGGCCTATGCCATGACGCCCGATGGGCCTCGGCACGTCATCGTAAAGTTCAGCGAACTGGAGGAAGGCCCTGTCAGCGAACGCTGGCGCGATCTGCTGCTGGCCGAACATTTGGCGCTGGACACGCTGCGCGAAGCGGGTATCCCCGCCTCCAAGACGCAGATTTTTGGCCACGGCGGTCAGCGCTTCCTCGAGATTGAGCGTTTTGATCGCATCGGCAATCTGGGCCGGCGCGCGCTGTTCTCCTTAGCTGCGCTGGATGCCGAATTCGTCGGGGCAGGGGCGGGTGGCTGGCCGCTCATTGCACGCCACCTTGTTATTGCCGGCCAAATTCGTCCTGAAGCAGCGCACGGCGCAAATCTGCTGTGGGCCTTTGGCACCCTGATCGGCAACTCCGACATGCACAGCGGCAACCTGTCATTCATCGCCGACCATGGTCGGCCCTATAACATTGCGCCCGCTTACGACATGACGCCAATGGCGCTCGCGCCCCGCATCGGTGGCGGGATACCTGACATCATCGCCGAGGCGAGCATTCACGGCAGTGTAGCGAACGAAACCTGGCGGCGCGCAGAAGAACTGGCGCGCACGTTCCTCACCCGGGTCAAGGCGGCAACAGGGTTTAGCCACCGGTTTGGACCGTGCACCGCCGCGCTGCAACACCACATCGAGACCGCCAGCGCCAAGATCGAACGACTGGGGTGACAGGCGCTTGCGACGCTGCAGCGAGCCAATGAAACCCGCGCGGGTGTGCGGATTTCCAGGACAAAATTGTTACCCCGGCATGAGCACCCGCAGACCATCGCAGCTCACGGCACGCACTGCCTGATCTCGCCCAGCATGCGCAGCGCCAGCTCCTTCCGGTCATAATGCCCGGCGGCGGCGAGGCCTTTTTGCCGATAGTTCTGCCGCAGAGTCTCATCGGATTTCAAGGCCAGAAGCCCCGCGCACAAGGCGTCCACGCTTTCCGGCTCGAACACCTGGCCACAACCCTCGCGTTCCACAATCTCCGCTGACTCGCCGGCAACTCCATGCAGGACCGGGATTCCCATGCCCATGAATTCGAACAGTTTCGACGGTATCACCGTGGTAAACAGCTCGGTCTTCTTCAAATGGATGATCGACACATCCAGCAGCGACCAATAGCGCACCACCTCGTCCTTCGGCACGGAATCGACGAACACCACTGTTGCCGGCGGCATGAATCCGTAGAAATCTGCGGTGGCGAGTTGGAAGCGCAGCGAAGCGAGCCGGTAGTGATTTTGGTTTTTGATTGTCAGGCATGAATATGCCGGTTTTGCGATTTGCTGCCCGCAGAGCGGGTCATCTGCTATCGTTTTGCGGCAGCCTTGTAAACCGCATTGCGCTCACGTTTGCCAACGGCGACCACGACAACGATCAATAGTCGATCGCGAACTTCATATACGAGGCGATAACCCACGCTTCGCAACTTGATT
>CAXNNH010000287.1:0-3332 GCA_964203325.1 Burkholderiales bacterium
AGCGGTTCGGCGATGCAGGCGCGCAAGTCCAGCCCGGCCGATCCGGGAGTCGCGTAGTGCGGCGGTGCATCCTTAAGCCGTGGGTCGAGAATGCGTAGGTCGATTCGATGCATTAAAACTTCTCCAATAGGCAGGCAATACGAGCGACGAGCAGACGCGCGAGTTCGATTTTTGGGGCGGGGGGCAAGGGATGCTGGCCGTCATCGTCGAACAGAATCAGCGTGTTGCTGTCGCCGCCAAAACCATGATGAATGAGGTTGCCGACGATCAGCGGAATATTCTTGCTGAGTCGTTTGGCTTCGGCGTACTCAGGCAGGTGCTCGCTTTCGGCGGCGAAACCGACGCAAAGAGGAGGAGCGGGCAGGGCGGCGACTTCGGCCAGAATGTCAGGGTTTTGCACCAGCTCGATAACGGGCGGAGTCGTTTGCTGGCCCTTCTTGATTTTTTGTGCCGACAGGGTCGCCGGTCGGTAATCCGCGACGGCCGCCACCGCGACAAAAACGTCGCTATGGCCAACCTGTTGCTGCACTGCGTCGCGCATTTGCAGGGCGCTGGTCACCGCGATGCGGCGCACGCCCGACGGGCATGCCAGATCGACCGGGCCGGAGACCAGCGTGACCTCGGCGCCGGCTTCGCGGGCGGCACGGGCAATGGCGTAGCCCATCTTGCCCGAGGAGAGATTGGTGATGCCACGCACGGGATCGATTGCTTCGAATGTCGGGCCGGCCGTGAGCAGTACGCGCTTTCCGGCCAAGCACTTCGGTTGCAGGTAAGCGATCAGTTCGAGCAGAATTTCTTCCGGCTCCAACATCCGACCCAGGCCCGTTTCACCGCAAGCCTGATCGCCGCTGGCGGGGCCAAGAACGGTGATGCCGTCGTTGCGCAGGGTAACCATATTGCGCATCGTCGCCGGGTTGTCCCACATTTGCCGATTCATCGCCGGAGCGACCAGTAGAGGACAGTTGCGGGCCAAGACCAGCGTAGTCAGCAGGTCGTCGGCCAGGCCGTTGGCCACTTTGGCCAGAAAGTCTGCCGAAGCCGGGGCGATCAGTAAGGCATCGGCTTCGCGCGACAGGTCGATATGCGCCATGTTGTTGGCGATACGCGCGTCCCACTGGTCGATGAACACCGGTTTTCCGGAGAGTGCCTGGAAGGTGACCGGCGTCACGAAATGCGTCGCGGCTTCGGTCATCGCGACCTGCACCGACGCGCCCTGTTTGAGCAACAGGCGAACAAGTTCGGCGGCCTTGTAGGCGGCAATGCCGCCCGTTACGCCTAAAACGATGCGTTTCCCGTGTAACTCCATCGGAATGTCTCGCTAGTCTGGTTAGAATGACAGGTCACGCATTTTACTTGAGATGAGACGATGGCGATTACCGATTGGCCTGAGGATGAACGCCCGCGTGAGCGCTTGTTGGCACAGGGGCCGGGCGTGCTTTCCGACGCCGAGCTGCTGGCCATATTTTTACGTGTCGGGGTCAAAGGGAAGAGCGCCGTTGATCTGGCGCGCGATCTGATCGGCGGCTTTGGCGGTCTGAATCGTTTGTTTGCGGCAACGCAGAGCGAGTTTTCTAAAGTTCACGGCATGGGGCCGGCCAAATACGCGCAATTGCAGGCGGTACTGGAAATGGCGCGCCGCACGCTGGGCGAGGAAATACGCCAAGGGACGCTGTTTTCGTCGCCCGGAGCGGTACGCGACTACCTGCGATTGCATTTAGCCGGTTTGCCTTACGAAGTATTTTTTGCCATCTGGCTCGATGCACAAAACCGTCTGATTGCTGCCGAAGAGCTGTTTCGCGGCACGCTGACGCAGACCAGCGTTTATCCGCGCGAAGTGGTAAAGACGGCCTTAAGCCGTAATGCCGCTGCTGTGGTGCTGGCACACAATCACCCGTCCGGACTGGCTGAACCCTCGCGGGCCGACGAGTTGTTGACGCGCGAGTTGAAGCAGGCTCTGGCGCTGATCGACGTGCGGGTGCTCGATCACTTCATTGTCGCCGGGCAGTCACAGCCCTTATCGTTTGCCGAACGAGGTTTACTTTAGTGCTAAGGGCAAAACTCTCAGAAAGTGCTTGAGTTAGTTGGGCCTTTTCGCTAAAATCGCCGGCTTTCTTCCCAAGATCAATTGGAGCAACAATCATGGCGCGTGTCTGCCAAGTAACGGGTAAAGGCCCGATGGTTGGGAACAATGTTTCCCATGCCAACAATAGAACGAAGCGCCGCTTCCTCCCGAACCTGCAGTATCGCCGTTTCTGGGTTGAAAGCGAAAACCACTGGATTCGCCTGCGCGTATCCAATGCCGGCCTGCGCACTATCGACAAAAACGGTATCGACGTGGTGCTCGCCGATTTGCGCGCACGCGGCGAGATCTGATAAGGAGCGTCAGTCATGCGTGAAAAGATCAAGCTAGAATCGACCGCCGGTACCGGCCACTTCTACACCACCACCAAAAACAAGAAAACCATGCCCGGTAAAATGGAGATCAAGAAGTACGATCCCAAAGTTCGCAAGCATGTGATTTACAAGGAAATGAAGCTGAAGTAAGCAACGAGCTGACTTCGTTTCACTGAAAATTTTCGTCAAAAAACCTCGTCTATTGCGCGAGGTTTTTTTTCGTCCGCCTTTTCATTCCACTTCCGTCGTCTCTGCCTTCTGCCAGACAAAAAAGCCCCGCTGTTGCGGGGCTTTTTTTGAGGCTTGCCCTAATTCAATCGGAATCAGGTCGACATTTCGGTCAGGATGTTCTTGAGCCAGCTTTCGGCGTAGATCGCTTCCAGTTCCGACAAGTCGGGCGATACACCGCCCGAGTTGGGTACGGCAATAATAGCCCCGTTTTTAACGGTATAAACCGCTGCCACACTCACCGCCTCCTTGGCGGAAAGATAGCTGAAACAGGTATTGATCCCAGACAGCTCGGTCGTCTCCTTGCCATTCATCATGGCCACCAAGTTGGTAGCGCAGACCTTGGCTTCCGAGTTGGCCGAATAGCCTGATTTGGGCATTGCGCCGGCGCTGCACGCGTCACCAATGACGTGAATGTTCTTCTGCAACGTCGATTCGAAGGTCGTGGCATTCACCGGGCACCAGGCCTTGTCCGGGCCGATCAGGCCGGCCACTTTGGCGATGTTGCCCGCGCGCTGCGGCGGAATGACGTTAACCACGTCGCCCTTGATCTCCTCAATGCCCTCGACGAACACGGAACGCGCCTTCTCATCGACCGCTGTAACCTTCTGCGCCTTGCGGTAATCGATAATCCCTTCGTAGTGCTTTTTCCATCCCTTGCGGAACAGTCCGGCTTTGGAAGCGATGTCCGGGTTGGCGTCGAGGACGAT
>CAXNNH010000288.1:0-3328 GCA_964203325.1 Burkholderiales bacterium
ATGGCTTCGAGGACGTAGAGATCGCCGTAGGGCCAGGCGCAGATCAGGTGCCAGTCGCCGCCGGCACCGACAATCTCTTCCGGTGAGCCGCGCCGCAGGATGCTCTTGGCCAGCCGGCGAAGGCGCTCAACGACTTCGGGGGCATCGGCCCGTCCGCCGTTGTGAACAATGCTTGCCTGCGATCTTCCCTTGGCCGCATCCCAGACGTTCTCCGCCAGTTGCAGATAGGTCACGACGCTGCCATCGGCCCGCCTTTGTTTGCTCTCGCGTAGGTACATGGCCCCTATCGTAGAGCCGCGCAGCCAAAAAAATCAACAATCCATGTATCTAGGGTCTTGGCAACTTAACGCCCGCAAACCCTTGCCAATCCTAGAGGTCGCTCAAAAATGTGCCTTGGAGGTGTCAAACTCGGGCCAGGGGATTCTCTCTGACTTCCTGGGCACGCTCATCCACGATGGCTGGAAACCTTACCGCGATCTGCTCTGCAAGCACGGCCTGTGCAATGCGCATCACTTGCAGGAATTAATTTACCTGTTTGAGGAACTCGAACAAATCTGGGCCGGCCGCATGATCGAACTCCTGGTGGCTGCGTGCCATGAGATGAATGAGGCCGGTGGTTCGCTGTCGGTGGCGCGCGTTGCCGACTTCCCTACCCGATATGCCGAGATTCTCAGCGAAGGCGATACCGCCAATCCGTGGGTGCCACAATCGGGAAAACGCGGTTGCCGAGCAGGCGGTGCACATGCCGAAGGTCAAGCAGAAAATTTCCGGCGGCTTCAGAACTAAAAACGGTGCCGATACCTTTTGCACTCTCCGATCCTATCTGGCCACCCTGCACAAGCAGCGTGCTAATCTCTTTCACGCCCTTACGCTGACCTTCCAAGGTCAGCCTCCTTCGCTTGACTCCTCCGCTCTTGATAGGAGCACCTGAGTAGTTACGCTAAGTACAACAAATAACACGCGCTCAAACGTCAATATTGCGCGCGGCCAAGGCGTTGGTTTCGATGAAATTGCGACGCGGTTCGACCAGTTCGCCCATCAGCGTGGTGAAGATTTGATCGGCCCCTATTGCGTCTTCGATTTGCACTCTAAGCAGGCGGCGCACGGTGGGATCCATCGTCGTTTCCCAGAGTTGCTCCGGGTTCATTTCGCCCAGCCCTTTGTAGCGCTGCTTGCTGATGCCGCGATCAACGTCGGCTAACAACCACTTCATCGTTTCAGCAAAGCTATTAACGGCCTGTTTTTTCTCACCGCGTGCGACAAAACCGCCGGGGCCGAATAGACCGGATAAAATTTCTGCGGTCTTACGCAGTTGGGTATAGTCGCCACTCACCAACAAGTCTTCGTCGATTACGCTGACCTTGAGGTTGCCGTGGTGCATCTTTTCCAAACGCAATTGCCAGCGTTCGCGGATCGTATCGTAACGAACGAGAATATTGATCCCCAGCTTTTTGGCGATGACCTGCATCAGCGCGTCAGCGCTGGCCTGAGCGGTCGCCTCGTCGGTTAGCTCGATCTTCAAATTGGCGTCGATCAAGGCATGCAGTACCTGGGGTTGAATCAAGTGCGTCAGACGGTTGATCACCGCTTCTGCGAGCAGGTACTCGCGCGCCAGCTCTTCCAACGCCGCGCCGGATATTTCTGGAGCGCCGGCCCTTGGTGTCAGCAGCGAGCCTTCGAGCGCCAGCGTGAGCATGAACTGGTTGAGCGCCTGATCGTCCTTGATGTAACGCTCGGTCTTGCCATGCTTGACCTTGTAGAGCGGTGGTTGAGCGATGTAGATGTGGCCTCGCTCGACCAGTTCGGGCATCTGGCGGTAGAAGAAGGTGAGCAGCAGGGTGCGGATGTGCGCGCCGTCCACGTCGGCATCGGTCATGATAATCAGGCGGTGGTAGCGTAATTTTTCTGGCTTGTACTCGTCCTTGCCGATGCCTGTACCCAGCGCAGTAATCAGCGTCGCGATTTCCTGCGATGAGATCAGCTTGTCGAAACGCGCTTTCTCAACATTAAGAATCTTGCCTTTGAGCGGCAGGATGGCCTGGAACTTGCGGTCGCGGCCCTGCTTGGCGGATCCGCCGGCGGAATCGCCCTCGACCAGGTAAAGCTCACATAACGCAGGATCTTTTTCCTGACAATCGGCCAGTTTGCCGGGCAAGCCAACGCCGTCGAGCAGGCCCTTGCGCCGGGTCATCTCGCGCGCCTTGCGCGCCGCGTCGCGCGCACGCGCGGCATCGACGATCTTGCCGGTGATAACTTTGGCGTCGAGTGGGCGCTCCTGCAGGAATTCGGTCAAACGAGCGGCAACGACTTCCTCAACCGCCGGCCGGGCTTCGGAGGAAACCAGCTTCATCTTGGTCTGTGAGGCAAATTTCGGATCGGGCATTTTCACCGATAGGACACAAGCCAGCCCCTCGCGCATATCGTCGCTGGTGATGTCAACCTTGGCTTTTTTGGCAATCTCGTGCTCGTCGATGTATTTGTTGAGCACACGCGTCATCGCTGCGCGCAAGCCGGTCATGTGCGTACCACCGTCTGCCTGCGGGATGTTGTTGGTAAAGCACAGCACTTGCTCGGCGTAAGTGTCGTTCCACTGCATGGCCACTTCGACACTGATCGCACCGTTAGGGACAACCGATTCACCGGAAGAGCAAAAAACATTCGGATGCAGCACGGTCTTTGAGCGATTGATGTACTCGACAAAGCCTTTGACGCCCCCGAGGAAGGCGAAGTCTTCTTCCTTGCCAGTACGCTGATCGAACAGACGAATTTTTACGCCGTTGTTCAGGAAGGAAAGTTCACGCAAACGCTTGGCAATGATTTCGTAGTGAAACTCGATTTGACCTTCACCAAAGATTTCCTCGTCGGCCATGAAGTGCACTTCCGTGCCACGCTTTTCGGTTTCACCAACGACCCTGAGCGGTGAGACCTCAACACCTCTTTGCACTTCAATCAGCCGGTTGACCGCCGCTCCCCGATTGAATTCAAGGAGGTACTTTTTGCCGTCGCGGCGGATGGTCAGCCTGAGCCATTTGGACAAGGCGTTGACGCAGGAAACGCCGACACCATGCAAACCACCAGAAACTTTATACGAGTTCTGATTAAATTTGCCACCGGCGTGCAACACACACATGACGATTTCTGCGGCCGAACGCTTCGGTTCGTGCTTGTCGTCAAACTTGACGCCGGTCGGGATACCGCGACCGTTATCCGTTACTGAAATCGAATTGTCGGCATGAATAGTAATTACGATATCGTCGCAATGGCCAGCCAGTGCTTCGTCGATCGCGTTGTCCACCACCTCAAACACCATGTGGTGCAAACCCGTACC
>CAXNNH010000289.1:0-3323 GCA_964203325.1 Burkholderiales bacterium
GTGCCGGTCAACTTCGGTGTATCGGCCCGATTGGCGGGCGAAATCGATCAGCATCCCGCCGACTCACCGTTCTTCGTCATTGAGGCCGATGAATACGATACGGCATTTTTCGACAAGCGCTCCAAGTTCATGCACTACCGGTCAAGAACGGTGATTCTGAATAATCTCGAATTCGATCACGCCGATATTTTCAGCGATCTGACGGCCATCGAGACGCAATTTCACCACTGGGTGCGGACACTGCCGCGCAGCGGGCTAATCGTGAGCAACTCTAGCGAAGCCAGCCTTGATCGTGTTCTCGCACGGGGTTGCTGGACGCCGATTGAGCGTTTCAATTCCCCGACAGGCTGGCACGTCGAGGGGGACGATATCGATGGCTCGTTGCACCTCAAATGCGGGGCCGAATGGCTGGGAAGCTGCACTTGGGAACTTTATGGGGCACACAACCGCTCCAATGCCTTAGCCGCGTTGCTGGCCGCACGGCATGTTGGCGTGCCGTTTGCGCAGGGATTGGCGGCCTTGGCGCGCTTTAAGAACGTCAAGCGGCGGATGGAATTACGCGGAGAGGCACGCGGAATCAGGGTCTATGACGATTTCGCTCATCACCCGACCGCGATTGCCACCACCCTGGCCGGCTTGCGACGCAAGGTAGGATCGGCACGCATTCTGGCCATCCTTGAGCCGCGTTCGAACACGATGAAGCTGGGGGTGATGAAAAGCCAATTGCCGCTCAGTCTCGCCGAGGCCGATCAAGTGTTTTGCTACGCGGCAAATCTCGGCTGGGATGCCGCCGAAGCGTTGGCTCCGCTGGGCGCCAAGGCGGTCGTCGAAGATAAGCTGGAAGACCTGCTGCAGCGCATCGTATGTTCGGCACAGCCGGGGGATCACCTGTTGGTGATGAGTAACGGCGGTTTTGCCGGCATCCACGAGAAACTGCTGGCGGCGATTAACGCGCAGGACGGATATTCACCGACTTTGTGAAAGCAGCACGGGTCGACTAAAGTTATGCGTTTTCACACGACAAATATTGGCGCGAAAGCCGCTATGGAGAAGACATTGGACACAACAAAAGAGCAGGGCCAGGAACAACCCGTCAAGAAAAGTGTGGAAAAGGATCTGCGCAAGGCGGCTTTGGAATACCACCAGTACCCCATCCCCGGAAAAATCTCGGTTCGTCCGACCAAGGGGCTAACCAACCAGCGCGACTTGGCGTTGGCCTACTCGCCCGGTGTTGCCTATGCCTGCGATGCCATCGTGGACGACCCTGCCACGGCCAGCCTTTATACCTCGCGCGCCAATCTGGTGGGGGTCGTTACCAACGGAACGGCGGTACTTGGGCTGGGTAACATCGGCCCATTCGCCGCCAAGCCGGTGATGGAAGGCAAAGGCTGTTTATTCAAAAAATTCGCCGGCATCGATGTTTTTGACATTGAGCTGGCTGAAAACGACCCTGACAAGTTGATCGACATGATCGCCGCACTTGAGCCAACACTGGGGGGCGTCAATCTTGAAGACATCAAAGCGCCGGAGTGCTTCTATATTGAGAAAAAACTCAAGGAGCGAATGTCGATCCCGGTTTTTCACGACGACCAGCACGGTACAGCCATCATTTCGGCGGCCGCCATGCTCAACGCCTTGCAGGTGATCGGCAAGGCGATTGGTGAAGTCAGCGTCGTCTGTTCGGGCGCGGGCGCGGCGGCCATTTCCTGTCTTGATCTGTGGTGCAATCTGGGCATCAAGCGCGAGAATGTGATCGTTTGCGACTCGAAAGGCGTCATTTACCAGGGCCGTGACGTCAACATGGAGCCGAACAAGGCGCGTTATGCCCGAGAAACGGCCGCGCGCTCGCTGGGAGACGCCATCGTCGGCGCCGATATTTTCCTCGGACTGTCGGCGGCAGGAGTGCTCAAGCCCGAGATGGTCGCCAGCATGGGCCGGCAACCGATTGTTTTTGCGCTCGCCAACCCGACACCGGAAATCATGCCCGAACTGGCCAAGGCCGCTCGCCCTGACGTGATTATGGCCACCGGCCGTTCCGACTACCCGAATCAGGTCAACAACGTTCTCTGTTTTCCCTTCATCTTTCGCGGCGCACTCGATGTGGGCGCAACGAGCATCACCGAAGCGATGAAGATGGCCTGTGTGCGGGCGATTGCCGAACTGGCGCAGGCCGAGTTGGCCGATGAGGTGGCGACCGCTTTCAAGGACCAAAGTCTGAGCTTTGGGCCGGAGTACCTGATTCCCAAGCCTTTCGATCCGCGCCTGATAATGAAAATTGCGCCCGCCGTGGCGCGGGCAGCCATGGAATCCGGCGTCGCCACGCGGCCAATCGTCGACTTTGCCGCCTACGAAACGAAGCTGATGGAGTTTGTTTATCGCACCGGACTGGGCATGCGCGCCATTTTTGTTGCCGCCAAACAGGCGGCGCCGAAACGCATCCTCTATGCCGAGGGCGAAGATGAGCGCGTGCTGCGCGGTGCGCAGGTCGTTATCGAAGAGCATCTGGCCAAACCGATTCTCATCGGGCGTCCGGCAGTTATCGAGATGCGTCTAGCCAACCTCGGTCTGCGTATCCAGCCGGGCGTCGACTTTGAGATTGTCAATCCAGAGAGCGACGAACGTTACCGCGAATGCTGGCAGGCTTACCACAAACTGATGGTGCGCCAAGGCGTGACACCGGGAGTGGCTAAATCGGAACTGCGCAGCAACAACACCCTGATCGGCGCCATGTTGCTGCGTCTGGGCTACGCCGATGGGTTAATCTGCGGTATCGGCGGACGCTTCGACCATCACCTCAACGTTGTGAGCAACGTGATCGGCAAACGGCAGGGTGTCAGTGTACTGGCGGCAATGAATTACCTGATGCTGCATGGTCGCTCGCTATTTATTTGCGACACCCACGTTAACGAGAATCCGAGTGCCGAAGAAGTAGCGGAAATTGCGCTGCTTGCCGCCGAATCAATCAGCCGTTTCGGCGTCGTCCCCAAGGCAGCGCTGCTTTCGCATTCCAACTACGGCTCCTCGTCGTCCGCCTCGGCGATCAAGATGCAGCGGGCGGCCGAGCTACTGGCAGAGCGTGCAGTCGGCAAGCTCGAAGTCGATGGTGAGATGCAGGGCGATTCGGCCTTGTCGGAAGAAATACGCCGTAGCGCCCATCCGGATTCGCCGCTCAAGGGCGAAGCCAACCTGCTGCTGATGCCGAATATTGAAGCCGCCAATATCTCGTACAACCTGCTCAAGATGACCGGCGGCGAAGGCGTCACCATCGGCCCGATTCTGCTCGGCGCAGCCCTTCCGGTGCATGTACTGACCTATTCGGCAAC
>CAXNNH010000290.1:0-3282 GCA_964203325.1 Burkholderiales bacterium
CACAGGCTGGCCGACCAGCCCGGCGATAACGAGAAGCCCGCAGCACTGCGCTGGCAGGTGACGTTAGACCTCGCTTGCCACGGCTTTCTCGGCCAGCACTGTTTCGGTAAGCCGCTGACGCGCCATCCGGGCGAGTTAACCGGATTGGCTGTTTCGCCGATGGTATTTTCCATCGAGATGTGCGCAGCGGCGGCGCAACGCGCCAACGGCGGCGGGGTGGTCAGCGCCGTGGCTGCCTGCCGTGGCTATCAGTGGGTAACGGTGGCGCAGGCTAGCCGTGTGCTGCAGCTCGAAGCGCGGCGGCTGACGCCTTCTTCGATCAATGCGTGGGCGGTGCGCCTGTGCGGAGAGCAGGGCGACGTGTTGTTTGCATGCACGGTCGAACTCGCCGCCGCCTACCCGCCCGCTCCGCCAGCGCAGGCAGAAGACCGCGTAGCGGCGTACCCGCTAAGCTTCGATCTGGCGGCTTTCAACACACTCACTTTTCACGGCGCGGGCTACCGTGCCATGCGCGCCATTCGCTCGCTGACGCGGCATCAAATTACCGTCGACGCTGAGGTTCCCTCGTTCGCCGCGATGATCGCCGGCGTTACCGACGCCCGAGCGCTGGCCACACCGGCGCCGCTGCTCGACACGCAGGGGCAATTAACCGCCTTGTTTGCCTTGCAGAGCCGCAGCAATATCGGGCTGTTTCCGGTTTCCATTGAGCGCATTGCGTTTTTTGCCCCGCCGGCCAGCTCGGGGGAGGCGTGCACCCTCATCGCCGCGTGTGAGCAAACGAACGACACGGTGTTGGCGGATATCGATGTGGTCGATGCGCGCGGCGTCTTGACGTGTCGGATCAGCGGCGCCGAGCAGCGAATCTTCGACTGGGGACCGACCTTTCGCCGCATCGTATTTTCCTCAGGCCACAACGAACCGTTCGCGGCGATTTCACGACTGGACGGGGATTTGTGGTGCGCCACCCTGGCCGACATCGACGCCAGGCTCCTGGCGTCGAGTAATGGCCTGTGGCTGGAAGTGGTTGCCCGCTGCGTCCTCGCCGCCAGCGAGCGCGCCGCATGGGTGGCGCTGACCAGTGCGGCCATGGCGCGCAAGATTTCCTGGCTGCTTGGGCGGATCGCCGGCAAATCGGCGCTACTCGCGGCCTTGCGCAGCAGCACAGGAGCCGACGGAGCCGACGGAGCCGACGATGATGAGCATGAGCATGACTACGCCGACATCGCCATTACTAACCTGGCCAGCGGCGCGCCGCAGGCACAACTGACACATTTGGCCGACGGCGCCAAGGTGCCAACATTGAGCATTTCGCATTGCAACGGCTGCGCGGTGGCGCTGGTTTCCAGCAGCGGCGGACGTATCGGCATCGACGTTGAGCCGGCCGACGCCTTGGCCGAACTTGGCCATCTGGCGAAAGAAATCGTCGCCGCCGATGGCGCTGAGGATGCAGCGCTGCAGCACGTCGGTCTGCTACGCCTGTGGTGCGCCAAGGAAGCCGCAGCCAAAGCCGCCGGCAGCGGTTTGCGCGGGCGGCCCGATGCGTGGCTGACCCGACACTGGCAACTAGACGACGAAGGGTGGACGGCGCAGGTTTTTGCCCCGCCAGAGATGGGTAACATGGGTGACAAGAGTGTTAATGCTGGCGAGAATTTTTTTGTCAGACTGTTCGAGGCCGATGGCCGGGTGATGGCCATTGCCCGCGAGTCGTCGAGCGGCGGCGCCATCCCGTGCGTGGCAGGAAGTGCGCAACGGTAAAATGAAAATTTAATAATTGGAGTATAAGAATGAATTTTGAGATCCTGGTCAGCGAAGCCATCGGCGAGGTGAATGCCGAATACAGTGTCGATAGCCTGTCCGCCGATACGCGGCTGCGCGAAGACCTGGCACTGACGTCAATTGACCTGATACACCTGTTGGGCAGCATTACCCAGCGCCTGGGCGGGCGCAAGCTGCCCTACGAAACGCTGTTTTTCGCCGGTGGAACGCCGCTTCAGGATGTCACCATCGGCCAGTTGGCGGAGTTTATCGCCACTTGCGCCGAAACGCCGCAGGCATCGCCTGCACCGCTGGCCATGTAAGACGAAGGACAACGGCGCAATGGATTTTCTGCAAACCTTCCGCATCGCCGCCACCGCCTGGGGCTGGCGTCTTTACGTTTATCTCGGGCTATCGGCGGTGGGCAGCACGCTAATCACGGTGATCGTCAATACCGTGACCGAATACGATTCTCGGCTCGGTCCGGATTACGAATTGCTTGCCTCCTTCGTGCTGGTCAGCACACTGTTGGTCTTCAGTCGCGGCGAAACAACGCGCATGATGAACGCGGTCGGCGAGACGGTCGTGTTCCGCATTCGCACCCAGTTTGCCCAACTGCTGCGCGAGGCCGATTACGGCATCATCGAAAAGCTGGGCGCTGAACGTATTTACGGCACCTTGGCGCGCAATACGCCTATCCTCGCCGAGTCGCCGCTGATTCTCGCGCAGGGGCTGGTGGCCGCTGTCAGCTTTGCCCTGGCCACGCTTTACGTCGCCTGGTATTCGTTCATTGCCGCGCTGGCCGTTCTGCTGCTGATCGCGGTGGTCGCGCTCGCCGGGCGTTACCAGAAAACGCGCACCGAAAACGAGATGCGGCAGAGCCAACTCGACGACCGCTCCTTTTTCGATTCGCTCAACCAGTTGCTGCAAGGCTACAAGGAGGTCAAGCTCGATTACCGACGCGACGCCGACCTGATCGAAAATTTCGTCCTGGCGCGTGCACACACGGCGAGGGCCAGCCGGCTGGCGGCGGTGGACACCATGATTAAGCTCGGCGCTATCGTCTTCGCCGCGTTCTACCTGCTGCTGGCCACGGTGGTGTTTATCACCCCCGAGTATGTCGAGGATTCGCGCGATGCGATGAAAATTGTCTATGCCTCAATGTTCATGTGGCTGCTGGTTGAAGGCGTCTTCCAGGTCTTCCCGACGCTGGCCAAAGCGCATTCGGCGCACGCCGAAATTAGCGCGATGAGCGCCGCGCTGGCCGGCGGCTCGTCGGGTGAAACGGCGCCGACGGAATCCCTGCCAGCGTTGCCAGCATTGTCTTCGCTGCAATTCGAAGCTCTCGAATATCACTACGCCCAAGCCGCCGACGGCAAGCCTTTCGGCATCGGCCCCTGTTCGCTAACCCTGTCACCGGGCGAACTGGTGTTTCTGGTCGGCGACAATGGCTCGGGCAAAACCACGCTGATGCGCGTCCTTGCCGGCCTGTACATCCCCAACCACGGGCGCATCCTGTGGAACGGC
>CAXNNH010000291.1:0-3267 GCA_964203325.1 Burkholderiales bacterium
GCAGAACTCGCGGAAGCGTTCCAGCTCTTGCTGCAAAGCAAAGTAGAGGTCGGCAAAGTCGTCCGGGCTGCCCCGGCGCGCCAGGGCTTGCAGGTCGTGCGTGAGCAGCTTGTCCAGCGCTTGCAGATAGGCTTCGTTCTGCTGCGAGATGTTGTTCTGCTGCGCATGCGGATCGCCGCCGGCGTCGACCTGCGTGCTGCGGCAGAGCAGCGGGTAGCGGGCGGCGAGTGTGTTGGCGTCGGCGGCTTCGTCCTCGGTGATGTCGCTGCTCATGCGGCCTCCCGTGGGCTCAGTTGGCTCATCAGGGTGTGCAGGAAGGCTTGATCGCTCCGGTACTGCGTGCAAGCCAGCGCAAAGGCGGCTTGGCCTTTTTCGAGCTGGCGCTGCAATTCGTCGAGGGCGGCCTGTTGCGAGGCTTGCTGCGCGCGCACGCTGTCGGCAATGTTTTGTTTGGCTTGCTGAATATGTTGGTGCAACTGCGGTTGCAAGACGCTTTTGACCTGCGCCGCCGTGCTGGGGATAATTTCGTTGAGCATCTTTTGCCGAACATGTTCGAGCTGACGCGCTTCTTCGACTTTTTGCTGGCTCTTGTTGCGGAAGAGTTGTTCGAGCAGGAAGACGACACCGAGGATGATCGGGGCATAAGGCCCCAACGAAGGGAGCGCTGGCAAAATCAGTGTGGCGAGCGGGGTGGCAATCAACGGGCCATCTTCCGGCTTGTTGGGGTTGTTGTTTAAGCGGAGGTTAAACGACACCTCGGGGCTGAAATTGCTCGGCAAGCCTTCGGCGACGCGCTTGAGGTAGCGTTCGATTTCGGGATTGAATTCGTCGCGCATCCCTTCTTCGACCGTCAGGCGCACCGTGGCGCCGATGCTGCCTTGCAGGTCGCTGCCGTTGATGGCTTGGCTGACCAGCGACTCCAGTTGGCTGCGCAAGCGGGCTTCAAGCTGCTGCAGGATGCGCCCGAGCACCGGTTGCACGCGGGCGTCGAGCTGAGTGGTTTCGTCGTTGAGGCGACTTTCAAAGGCTTGCATTTCGGCGTGTTGCCGTTCGCATTCGGCCTTGATTTTTTCGCTGTCCAGGTCGTCGCTGTTGAGCAGGGTGTCGAGATGGCGGTGCAAACTTTGCAGCCGTTGCGCGAACGGGGCGGCGGTGTTTTGCGCAAACAGCGGCTCGGCCTGGCTTTCCAGTTCGGCCAGCGCGGCGAGCAATTCGCCCACGTCTTTCTTGCGGGCGGAAACCTTGATCGCCTTGAAGGGGGGCCGACCCATGCTGCCGGTGATTTCGCGCGCCACCTGTGCGACGACGGCGTCGACTTCTTCCGGCAGCTTCTTGTCGGCTTTGCTGATGATGGCCAGCACCGGCATCTGATGCACCGCCAGCTCTTTCAGCGCCTTGCGCAGGCTTTCGCGCAGGTTGCCTTCTTCGGCGCTGACGACAATGGCGTAGGCCAGGCTGCGCGATACGTAGTTGTCGATGGCTGTGCCGTGCGCGGCGATGCCGGAATCCCAGCCGGGCATATCGACCAGCCGTAGATGCGCAAAGTGCGCGAGCCGGGGAATCGGCAGCACGGCTTCGACCCAGCCGCCGTTATGCAAGGCGTCGAGCCGGTTTTCGCGCACCGCTTCCCGGTCGAGCGGCAGTCGGCGACCGTCGGGCAGGCAGCCGGTCAGGCTTTCGTGGGCACCGTAGGTCACTTCAGCCGGAACCGCAGTTTCCGGGTCGATATTGACGGAAAAAAGAGGCTCGCCGAGCAGCGCGTTAAGGATCGAGGATTTGCCAGAACTGAACGCACCGACCAGCGGCAGCGTGACCCGAAATCGCTGGGCGCTTTCTTCGGCCAGCGCCAGCCAGTGGGCCGGTTCGCCTTGCCAGGTGTAGCGGGAGAGCAGCTCGCGCAGGGGGGCGATGGATTCAAGGATGATTTTTTGTTGGCGAAACATGGGGACTCCTGGATTGATCGTGATGGGCGGAGCAAGCGTGGGCGGCGGTCATTCTAGCAAATCAGCATTGAGCGTCCGGTATTTTTTAAGCACATCGGCAAGGGTGGAACGAAAAGGAATGGGCGCGATTCGCTCCCGCTGGAAAACAGCGCCTCTGGAAGGCGCGCCAGTGCTGGTTCTACAGGGGGGGTGTCTGGAGAGTGGCGTGTTTACTGGCTCTCCGGGCAGGTGCTCTGTAGATCGAGCACTGGCGCGCCTTCCAGCAACCCGTAGATGTGGTGAGCATAGCGAACCGCATCGTTCTGCTGCCGACGCGGTTCGTTCCTCACCGCATCCTACGGACTGATGTTACGCAGCCCTGCCCTAGCCCGGACGTGTCGGAAGCCAACGAGAAGTCACCCCGCCACGTCATTCCCGCGCAGGCGGGAATCCAAGCGGGGGTGGTTCGGCGAACGCCCTATAGATTCCCACCTACGCGGGAAGGACAGGGTTTTTGGCGATGGCTGCGTAACATCAGTTACTCAGTTACAAAGACCGACCGCCCGATCCTGGGGGCTGCAAGACGCTGACTTCGGTGTGGCCGCTGAATGGCTTCTACAGGCGGCCAAGCGATCTTTGACTTTGTCGGAATACTGCCAACCCGCGGCCAGCGGTGGCAAGGCGGTTCCCGGTTGCCAGGTCAGGGAGTTCCATTTGGCATGACCTTTGCTTTGCAAATCAGCGAACTTGTAACAAAATTGATCGGCAAACTCCTGAACAAATTTATTCCTTCCAGGGTCGGCGAAATTGGCCGTAATCATGTACGAATCGACGGCTAACGAGGTCAGGTTATGCTCGCCGATGTTCAGCAAGGGGTAGCTCGATTTTTTGATCTCCGCCTGTTGGTATTCCTGCAGTAACTTGCGGGACGATGCTTGTGCGGCATCGAATTTCAGTAATTTAAGGTGGGCGGGAACGCCGCTTTCCAGCAGTTTGAGCGGTTGTCCGCCGACCAAAACCAATACATCCACTTTCGGATACGCTTTATAAAACGAGGGATCGCCCAAGGCCATTAAGGCTGATCGGCGTCGCTTGGTTCCTTCGTCATCGCCGGTCACCGTGGGGTTAATGAACGGCTCGACGACATTGGGGCGCTCCTGAAACAGTTTGCTGTAGATATTCAGGGCGGTCAGGTAAGTCCCGCTTTTCTCCATATCCATCCAAATCTGCTTATCCTTGATTTGGTGGATGAATTCGATGGGATCGTCCTGGCGGACCAGGAAATGAATTTCTTCCTTGTACAGGGGCATGAATACCCGCAGGTTGGCCAGCAATTGACTGTATT
>CAXNNH010000292.1:0-3249 GCA_964203325.1 Burkholderiales bacterium
TGATAAGCTAGACAGCCTTGATCAAGCTGGTTGGCAAGCAGACAGGCAATACGTGCCGACTGAATCAAGTGCAACGCATCGTTGCCATCGTCCGGGTGGACTGCTGCGCCGCAAGCCGTACGCAAGGAAATCTCAATGCCATCTACGATGAGTGCTTGTTCTGCAAACGGACGACGCAGTCCTAGCATGGCCAGTGTGAGAACAGCGGTGCTGCGCATTTCCGGAAGTACGGCCAGCCATTCCCATGTGCTTATGGAATAGAGGATGTCGCTGCTACGTAGACGATTTGATAGACGAAGGGCGATTTCCTGTCTCAGGCGTTGCGTTGATTCAGGAGGTAGGCGGATCAGCGTGGGGTCAAGGCTAACGGCAAACGTAATAACGCCGAATAATGCTTCTTTCGATCTTCGTGTCAGTCCGGCAATGTTAGACAGCGCCTCGCTAAAAGGCAGGGGAGACCGTGCGTTCATCAGTCGAGGAAAAATTCCGACCAGTCAATACCGTAAGCATGGGCAGGCAGTGCATGCAGAATACGGTAAGGTTCGCGGGTGGGGGTTAGTGGGTTAAGGATCAAATCGAGGGTGCGCGGGCGACGCTCGATGGATTTGTCTTCTGCCAACAAAATCAGTATCTTGGGCTTTAAACGTCGTACCTGATTCTGCTGAATGACCACGGCGACCTCGCCCGTATTCAGTTCGAGGAGAGTGCCGATTGGGTACAGACCGACGCACTGAATAAACTGATCGATCAGGGTTCCCCGAAATTTGCTATCGCGCAACTTGATGAGAGCTTCGAGAGCCGCCTGGTTGGACACCGGTGCGCTATAAGCGCGGTGGCGGGTCATCGCGCAATAGGTGTCGATCAGCCCGGTCAGTTCGGCCGGGAATTTTAGTTTCTCTCCGCTAATTTGGCGCGGATAGCCGCTGCCGTCCAAACGTTCGTGGTGCGCAGCGACCAAACTCAAGACTTCAACCGGGAAACCGCGTTGTCCGACCAGTAATTCAAGCGAACTGGCAACATGCGATTTAGTCAGTTCATATTCTTCGTCGCTCAGCGCCGATGGTCTGGAAAGCAATTCCGGGTCGAGCATTACCTTGCCGATGTCCTGCATCAATCCGGCAAGCCCCAAGTGTTCAACGATTTTCCCGGTTAGGCCGAGAAATCGACCGAAGATCATCAGGTTGACCGAAACATCTACCGCGTGGTCGTAAGAGTACTGATCGGTTTTTCTCAGGCGTGTCAGCCAGAGCATGGCGTCAGGGTTACGCTCTACCCCGGCGGCCATTTCGACGACCAGACCACCTGCCTGGTCGACAGTGACCGGAGTGTTGCTGTCGATGGCCGCCTGGATTTTTCGCAGTGTCTTGTGAATATCCTCAATGATCGGTGCCGAATAGAGTAATTCGGACTGCAAATCGCTCTGGCCGTCGCGGGTGATCGGTGGGGGCGGTGTGATCCCTCTGCGGATTTCCGGCGTTTTACGCAGATTGCGTGCGATGGTCAGGAAGTCTGTTTTTTGTGTAATGGGAGAATTTTGTAGGGTGAGGGGGGCCGCTCGAGAACGAGTTTCGCGTTCGTAAGGCGCGTCAGCCGCGTATTGATCTGCAATCGAGCGCGTGCGGTCAACCTTTACGTGGCGACAGTAACGTTGCAATAAGGCAATTTCTGCCTTATCCGAAATGAGGAAACCCTGTATTAAGAAAGGCGTTTCGAGCCAAGGTCGATCAAGCTCCGCCACAAACATACCGATCTTCAATTCTCTGGCGGGAACCAGAGTGTTAGATTCGGATTTTGGGGTCATATATTGAGGATTTCCATCATCAAGCCCGTCTTCAAAGGTGGCGTTTTCGACTGGCTGCGGCAAGTTCGCAAGGATATACGATGTGACGCTTGCGGTGAAGCGTTCACCTTGGCGCAGCAAATGCCTGGGTTGTGAATGCAAATTGCACGGTGCTTATTCCCCTACCGATTTTTCGGATTCACATCTGAAGAGCAATACCCGTATGACTTTACTCAATATCACGCTACCCCTCGGGCAATCTGCACGATTGATTTTCTTGGTTAGGTATCTGAACGTTGCGAGGATGTTGCGTAACATCGGTTACTGACAAATCGGCAACTGGTAGAAAACTGAGCGTGTCTTTGCATTGAAGACCCGGCAGCGGCTGACAGCCACGGCGACGCTGTGACATAATTCGGCGTTCTCATTGCCGGATAGCCAATAATGCCGCAAACTTTATACGACAAGCTTTGGCAGAATCATGTGGTGCATCAGGAAGCCGATGGCACCGCACTGCTCTATATCGATCGCCACTTAGTGCACGAAGTAACTAGCCCGCAAGCCTTTGAGGGGCTTAAGCTGGCTGGGCGTAAGCCGTGGCGCATCTCTTCGCTAGTGGCCACCGCCGACCACAATACGCCGACTAACCACTGGGAGCGAGGCATCGAAGATGCCGTCTCGCGCCTGCAGGTGGAGACACTGGATGCCAATATCCGCGAAGTCGGCGCACTAGCCTATTTCCCTTTTAAGGATCCACGTCAGGGTATCGTGCACGTAGTTGGTCCGGAAAACGGGGCTACGCTACCTGGAATGACTGTGGTCTGCGGCGATTCGCACACCAGCACGCACGGTGCTTTTGGCTGTATGGCGCATGGTATCGGCACGTCCGAAGTTGAACATGTACTGGCGACACAATGCCTGTTGCAGAAGAAATCGAAGACCATGCTGTTGCGTGTCAATGGCCAGTTGGGCAAAGGCGTTACTGCCAAGGACATCGCGCTAGCCGTGATTGGCCGTATCGGTACGGCCGGCGGCACGGGTTACGCCATTGAGTTTGCAGGTAGCGCCATTCGCGGCCTGTCAATGGAAGGGCGCATGACGCTGTGTAATATGGCCATCGAGGCCGGTGCGCGACTGGGTTTCATTGCAGTCGACGATGTGACGATCAATTATGTAAAGGACCGCCCCTTTTCACCACGCGCCGAACATTGGGATCGCGCCGTGGCTTATTGGCGTACGCTGCACAGCGACGAAGGCGCGCAATTCGATCATGTGCTCGATATGTATGCTGACGAAATTCAGCCACAGGTGACCTGGGGTACGTCGCCGGAGATGGTGGTGGCGATTGACGGCAAGGTACCCGATCCAGCGCAAGAGCTTGATCCGGTCAAGCGTGAAGGTTTTGAGCGCGCATTGCAGTACATGGGCTTGCAGCCGAACACGCCGATTCAGGATATCAAGGTCGACAA
>CAXNNH010000293.1:0-3243 GCA_964203325.1 Burkholderiales bacterium
TCGCGACGGGCGACGACGTTGCGGTAAACATCCGTCCAGTCGGCCATCGCGTTGGCCTTGGCCGCTTTCAACGTGACCTTGCCGGGCGGCTTGCGGGTTTCGGCTTTGGTCAGTTCGTTGAACGCCGTCCAGGCTATCGTGCCGCCTTCCAGCAGCTTGACTCGCTGCATGTCGAAGCCGTAGAGATCGAGCAGGTAGATGACCCGCGAAGCTAGCGCCGTCGACGAATCGTCGTAGACTACGATGGTCGAGTCGTCATTGATCCCCCAGCCGCGCAAGCTTGCCTGAAATGCTTCGCGCGACGGAAAGCGCATCAGTGGTGCTGCAAAGTTGGAGCCGAGGTCGGCGAAGCGCTGCACCTGTACCGCACCGGGAATGTGCCCGACCGTAAAGTGGCGGTGCGGGTGGTAACGCACTTCCAGAATCACTAGCCCGGCACGCGTGCTATTTTCGGCCAACCAGTCGGCGTCGACCAGGAAAGCGGGCTTGTCGGCAGCCCAAGCCGGCATAAGCCCAAAAAGCAGGGCCACGCAAACTACGAACATGGCCGCGAATGATTTCTTCAATGGGTTCTCCTTGAATGGTGAAAATTGTGCAAACTGTGCGCTGGCTATCCGCCAAAGACCGTTTGCCACCAGCGCTTGCGGCCATTGGGCAGCGGCTGGTCAACGACGATAGGATCGGGACGCAGACGCGACAGTACCCAACGCGGCACATTTGCGCCCGCTTGCGTGCCGCAGGAACAGCCGAGGTTGTTGGGGTCGTAAATCTTGATGAAGCCCGGTTGCGTGCGGTCGTCGGTAAAAACAAAGCCGCAGAATTTCTCTTGATGTTCCCGCCGCAACAAGGCGTCGAGTTCGCTGACAAAGCGCCGCAAAGCCTCGGCGTCCAGCGGTGCAACGGGCGGCGGCTGACCGGCCAGACTGGCGTACCAGCCCTCCGGCGCGGCCAGCACGCGTAACCAGAGCGCGTCGAGATCGGCCCACTCCAGCGTGCCAAAGAAGGTGCCGTTGAACTGCTGCGAGAACTCGCTGGCCATTTCGCTTTTTACTTCCATTGTCGCGTCCTCTTGGATATTGACTGAATTTGCTTGAGCAAAGATTGGTCGTGGCGTTGTACCTCACCGCGCGCAGCAAGAGTGACGGGATAGTCGGAGTCGCTCGGGCTGGCGAGCTTGAGGCTCTTAGCTCAAATCCGACGAGCGGCTAGGCGTTATTTGAGTCGCTTGCTGGCTTCTTTGTGTAAGGTGTTGGGTCGTCGATACCGGCAGCCGCGAAGCCTTCATGGCGAAGGCGACACGAATCGCAGACACCGCACGCCTGGCCTTTTTCATCGGCCTGATAGCACGAAACGGTCAGTTTGTAATCGACGCCTAGCGCGCTGCCGCGACGGATGATCTCGGCTTTGCGCAGGTCGATCAGCGGTGCGTGGACGGTAAGCCAGGCGCCTTCGACGGCGGCTTTGGTGGCCAGATTGGCCATCATTTCGAAAGCGGCGATATAGTCAGGGCGACAATCGGGGTAGCCCGAGTAATCGACCGCATTAACGCCGACAAAAATATCCCGACTAGCGAGTACTTCAGCCCAGGCCAAGGCCAGGGAGAGCATGATGGTGTTGCGCGCCGGAACGTAGGTCACCGGGATGCCCGGCTGTACTCCGTCGATCGGCAAGGCGATGTCGCTATCGGTCAATGCGGATCCGCCGAACTGGCCTAGATCAAGGCGCATTACACGATGTTCACGGGCACCGAGCGCCTGAGCAACGCGTGCCGCTGCGTCGAGTTCAGCACGGTGACGCTGACCATAATCAAAGGATAGGCAATAACACTCGAACCCGGCATCGATGGCGATGGCCAGGGTCGTTGCCGAATCCAGCCCTCCGGAAAGTAGAACGATGGCGCGCGGAGGAACGCGTCGGTGAGCGATGGGAATGTGGGTCGTCATGGGAGGGGGAATATACCGCTTTTTGTTGGATTTTGTCGCCTTTCTTCCTTGGGCAAGCAGGGCTAGCGGTTTGTTCCTGAGCTACAATCCGGCATCAATCGGCCTAATCACGTAACGGAGAAAATCATGCGCTCGACGCAACGTCTGACCATCCTAGCCGCCTCGCTGCTGCTCGCCACATCGGTTTATGCGGCCGATAAAGTAAAAGTCGGCTTTTTGTCGACGCTTTCCGGCCCCGGCGCCGGTCTCGGCATCGATATTCGCGATGGTTTCAATCTGGCCACGAAACACCTGAATGGCCAGTTCGGCGGTCTGCCCGTTGAGCTGATCGTCGCCGACGACCAACAGAAACCCGAAGTCGCGCAACAAATCAGCGAAAAATTCCTGAAGAAGGATAAAGTTGATTTCATGACGGGTATTGTTTTTTCGAACATCATGCTGGCCGTAGGTCAGCCCGTTTTTGACAACAAGACTTTCTATCTTTCGGCCAATGCGGGACCTTCGCAATACGCCGGTGAGCAGTGCAATCCCTACTTCTTTAACGTCGCCTGGCAAAACGATAACTTGCACGAAGCCGTGGGCAAGTATGTGCAGGACAAAGGCTTCAAGAACGTTGTTCTAGTCGCCCCGAATTACCCCGGCGGCAAGGATGCGATGTCCGGTTTCAAGCGTTTCTACAAGGGCAAAATTGGTGAGGAGGTTTATACCAAACTCGGCCAGCTCGACTATGCGGCCGAACTGGCGCAGATTCGCTCCTTGAAGCCCGATGCGCTGTTCTTCTTTCTGCCGGGCGGTATGGGGATTAATTTCGTCAAGCAGTTCGTCGCAACCGGCTTGTCGAAAGACATTCAGCTCTTCGCTCCCGGCTTTTCGGCAGACGAGGATGTCATCAAGGCCGTCGGCGCGCCCATGCTGGGTTTGTTCAACTCGTCGCATTGGGCGCATGACATGGATAACGCCGAGAACAAGCGCTTCGTTGCCGATTTTCAGAAGGAATACGGCCGTCTGCCTTCGCTTTACGCCGCACAGGGCTATGACACAGCGTTGCTGATCGACGCTGCGGTACGTGACACTAAAGGCAAGCTGGAGGATAAAAATCTGCTGCGGCAGGCACTTGAAGCCAAGCGCTTCAAGTCAGTGCGCGGTGACTTCAAATTCAACAGCAACCACTACCCGGTACAAAATTATTACCTGCGCGTGATCGGTCGCGATGCGCAGGGGCGGGTGACGAACAAGACGATGGGCACGGTCTTCACTGAGCACGCAGATGCCTATGTTGGGCAATGCAAGATGAAGTGAT
>CAXNNH010000294.1:0-3240 GCA_964203325.1 Burkholderiales bacterium
GCTGGCCATGTGCACGTCGACGACTGGGCTGTGCTCGGTGGCTATACCGGAGTTCATCAGTTCTGCCGTATTGGCGCCCACTGTATGACCGCCGTCGGTACGGTTGTGCTGCAGGACATCCCTCCTTTTGTGATGGCTGCGGGCAATACGGCCAGCCCCTACGGCATTAACGCTGAAGGCTTGAAGCGACGCGGGTTTTCGCCGGATGCGCTGATGGTTCTGAAGCGCGCTTATCGTACACTTTACAAGTCGGGTTTGATGCTTGAAGAGGCGCGCGCCAAGCTCGAAGATGAAGTCAAGGCGCATGAAGAGCTTCAGCCAATTCTTGATTTTCTCACGCTCTCGAAGCGTGGAATTATCCGATGACAGCGGCAGGGCTTCGCATTGCTCTGGTGGCGGGTGAGGCTTCGGGCGATTTGCTGGCCAGCCACCTGATTGGCGCATTAAAAACCATGCTTCCCGGCGCGGTATTTTATGGGGTGGGCGGTCCAAAAATGCTTGGGCAGGGCTTTGAAAGCTGGTATCCGTTGGAAAAACTTGCGGTGCGCGGTTACGTCGAGGTGCTCAAACACTATCGGGAAATTTCAGGAATACGCAGCGATCTAAAGCGGCGACTGCTCGCCAATCCACCGGATATTTTCATCGGTGTCGATGCGCCGGATTTTAACCTCGGGCTGGAAAAAACGCTAAAGCGGCACGGCATCCCCACTATTCATTACGTTAGTCCTTCGATCTGGGCCTGGCGTGGTAAGCGCATACACAAGATTAGTGCTGCCGTCTCACATGTACTTGCTCTATTTCCTTTTGAGTCGCCGCTGTACGAAAAACAGGGGATCCCGGTAACCTACGTTGGGCATCCGCTGGCCGACATGCTGCCACTTCAAGACGGGCGAAAAAGTGCGCGCGAACTGTTTTCTCTGTCGGAACAGCAACCAGTTTTTGCCCTCTTGCCAGGTAGTCGCCAATCCGAGCTGCAATATATGGCTGATACTTTCATCGAAACGGCACGCGAAATCCACCAGAAATTACCTAATGCGCTGTTTCTTGCCCCAATGGCTACGCGTGAAACACGCTTGTTATTCGAGGCGGCTCTTTACCGTTGTAATGCCAAAGAACTGCCTATTCGTATGCTGTTCGGCCACGCCCATGAAGCAATGATGGCCGCCGACGCAGTTCTCGTGGCGAGCGGCACGGCGACTCTGGAAGCCGCTCTGCTTAAGCGGCCGATGGCCATCGTCTACAAGATGGCACCATTTTCATATCGTATGATGCGGCGTATGGGCTATCTACCCTACGTCGGCCTGCCAAATATTTTGGCAGGTAAGTTTGTCGTACCCGAATTCATCCAGGATGACGCAACCCCCGAGAATCTTGCTCAGGCATTACTGAATCTTTACGCAGACAAAGTGTGCAGAACTCGTATCGGCAAAGTGTTCAGCGGGATGCACTTGCAGCTCAAGCAAGATACTGCACAAAAAGCGGCCACCGCTGTACTTGACTTTCTACCCGTTCCGGTGCTCGACGATGCTCTTGTTGCGACCGCCTGAAGGGGTGGTTTGTGGCGTGGACGAAGCTGGCCGTGGGCCGCTAGCCGGGCCAGTGGTTGCTGCTGCAGTTATTCTTAACCCGGAGCGTCCGATTCCAGGGCTAAACGATTCAAAAAAACTATCCGCCAAGCGGCGCGAAGCGTTGGCGATTGAGATACGCGCGACAGCGTTGGCATGGGTAGTCGCGGAAGCCAGCGTTGAGGAAATTGATCGTATCAATATTCTTCAGGCTAGCCTGCTCGCCATGCAGCGCTCGGTCGAGGCTCTCGGTATTCGGCCCAGTCACGCGCTGATTGACGGCAACTGTTGTCCCAGCCTGTCATGTACGGCCGAGGCCATTATCGGCGGTGACGGCAAGATTGCTTCCATCGCTGCTGCTTCGATTCTTGCCAAGACGACGCGCGATGCCGGTATGCTGGAGCTTCATGCGTTATACCCACAATACGGCTTTGATCGGCATATGGGCTACCCAACGGCGGCGCATCTCAAAGCCCTGCGCGAATACGGTCCAAGTCCGGTTCACAGGCGCAGTTTCAGGCCAGTGGCTCAGCTTTTGCTCCTGTGAGACACATCGCCTCACGCGACAATCCCCATTTCAAGGCACTCAAGAAAATTTGCCTGAGCGGTCGCGAACGTCGTAAGAGTGGTCTGGCTCTGCTCGATGGAATGCATTTGATCGAGTCCTACGTTCAGTTTTACAGCTATCCGCAAGAGCTGATTGTTAGCAACAGTGGATTAGTACGCCACGAAATTGCGCTCTACCTTGAGCAAGGAAAAGCTGAAAAGTCGGTAACCGTTCTGTCCGATGCCCTGTACGCCGAACTAGCAAGCGTTGAGACGCCCAGCGGTATCATGGCGCTTGTTCGACAGCCACGCCCTGTGCATGGCCTGAATCAGGAAGCCGACGCGGTATTGCTCGACGGAGTACAGGATCCCGGCAACGTCGGATCAATTATGCGCAGCGCGGCAGCGGCAGGTTTTCGCCAAGTGCTGTTATCGTCCGATTGCGCCCACGCTTGGTCACCTAAAACTCTGCGTGCGGCCATGGGCGCGCACTTTCAGCTCGATATTCATGAAGCTTCCAACCTTTCGGCCTTTCTCGGCGGCTACCGTGGGCAGGGAATCGTTACCGCACTGGAGGCATCAACTTCACTCTATTTGGCAAATCTCAACGGCCCGCTGGCTTGGGTTTTTGGCAGCGAGGGGTTAGGTGTCAGTGACGCTGTTGCCGAAGCTACGCAACTTAAGGTGCGTATTCCCATGCCTGGAGCGACTGAGTCGTTAAACGTCGCTGCGGCGGCAGCCGTCTGCCTGTTTGAGACAGTTCGTCAGCGCATGTAGGTGCATGTAAGTTTTTCCATATCCCGTAAAGCAGCCATTTTGGCTGTTGTAGGGCGGCCTCGGTTCGTGCTGGGCCGCAGGACAGCTCCTCGGGCTATTTCTGAATACGCAGCTCCACGCGACGGTTCTTTTGCCGTCCCTCGGGGTTATCGCTGCCATCGGGGCGAGTGTTGGGCGCAACCGGTTTGGTTTTTCCCCAACCTCGGGTACTCAGATTCGTGGCGCTTGCGCCATGCGCCACCAGCCAATCCTTGATCGCGGCCGCCCGCTGTTCGGATAATTGCTGATTGTAGGCCGTATCGCCCTTGGCATCAGTGTGGCCATCGATGCGCACGCGTGAGCGGACGTGTGC
>CAXNNH010000295.1:0-3238 GCA_964203325.1 Burkholderiales bacterium
AAACGCAGTTGCGGATGTTCGGCCGCCCATGCTTCGGCAAGGGGCAGCAGGTAAAGGTCGGCACGTTGCGGGCCGCCCCAGTAAATGTGTATCGGCCTCGGACATTTTTCGGCAATGGCGTGTTCGACGATGGCTTTGATCGGCGCAAAACCGGTGCCGCCGGCGACTAGCAGCATCGGCTTGGTGGAATCTTCGCGCAGGTAAAAACTGCCGTGCGGGCCTTTTAGACGCAAAATGTCGCGCTCTTTCATCTCTGTAAATACGTGCTCGGTAAATTGTCCGCCGGGTACGCGACGAATATGCAGTTGCAGGCAATCGTCGTCATGCGGGGCGTTGGCCAGCGAAAAAGCACGGCGCTTGCCGTCCTTGAGCAGAATGTCGATGTACTGGCCAGCGAGGAACTGCAGGCGTTCGTTAGCCGGCAGCTTGAGTTCGAGCAGCATCACATCGGGTGCCGCCAGCGTCATTTTTTGTACGCGTGCCGGTAAGGTTTTGACCGGAATGTCGGTCAGGGAACGCACTTCCCTGCTCTCGATGCACAGGTCGCTTTGTGCGCTAGCGCAGCAGAATAATGCAAAACCTGCGGTGCGATCAGCTTCTGAAAGTGCGTGCGTCTGGGCTTTGCCGTGATCGACCTGTCCCGACAACACCTTGCCCCGACAAGCGCCACAAGCGCCATCCCGGCAACCGTAGGGCATGGCCAGTCCCTGACGCAGCGCGGCATCGAGTATCGTTTCTCCCGGCTCGGCCTGAAAATTATGCGGACTCGCCTCAATGCTGATCTGAAAACTCATGACCTCTCCCCTTATTCGTGAATCCGGTAAAATTGCGCGGTGCAAAAATTATTGATTGTGGGCTGCGGCGATATCGCACGCCGCACCCTTCCCCGTTTGATTGGCCGCTACCGCGTCTTCGCCCTATTGCGTAATCCCGCACAGTGCGCGTGGTGGCGTAGTGCCGGAGCGCTTCCCGTCATCGCCGACCTGGATAGCGCCAGCAGCCTTGAACGAATCGCCGGGCTGGCCGATCTGGTCTTGCATTTTGCGCCGCCCCCTTCGAGTATGGAAAAGTCCGGCCCTCCGGTCGATGCGCGCACGCGCAAGCTGTTGGCGGCCCTTGGCAAGGGAAAAAGTTTACCACAGCGACTCGTCTACATTAGTACCAGCGGTGTTTATGGCGACTGCCAGGGTGAGCATATCGACGAGACGCGAACACCGCGCCCAAGCACGGCGCGTGCCCTGCGCCGAGTCGATGCCGAGCGCCAACTGCGCGCTTTCGGGCAGCGTAACCGGGTCGAGGTTAGTATTTTGCGCGCTCCGGGTATTTATGCCGCCGACCGACTGCCCATCGAACGTCTGAAAAAAGCAGCGCAGGTACTGTGCGACGAGGACGATGTGTACACCAACCACATTCACGCTGACGATCTGGCCATGCTGGCCTGTGCCGCCTTGCGCTATGCGCGGCCAAACCGCATCTACAATGCGTGCGACAACTCCGAGCTAAAGATGGGCGAGTACTTTGATCTTGTCGCCGAGCGCTTTGGCTTGCCCAAGCCTGTACGTCTGTCACGCAGTGAAGCCGCAGGCGCGCTATCACCCATGCAGCTATCGTTTATGGGCGAATCGCGCCGCCTGAACAACCAGCGTATCACCCGTGAATTACATGCCATCCTGCGTTATCCACGCGTCGAAGACGGTGTCGAAGCGGCCTGGATTAAATGGAATTACGTTGATTAAATTGAGGAAAAATAATGCTCATAGCCAAATCTCTGCACCTGTGGATGGTCGTTAGCTGGTTCGCCGGCCTGTTTTATCTGCCGCGTATTTTCGTCAATCTGGCGATGGTGGAGCCGGGCAGCGTTGCCGAACGCGACCGGCTGTTGTTGATGGCGGGCAAACTCTACCGTTTTATGACACCGATTGGTGTTCTTGCCATCGTGCTGGGTCTCTGGTTGTGGCTGGCTTATGGTTTTTCTGGCGGCTGGCTGCACACTAAAACGGCGCTGGTGGTTGTCTTGGTCGTCTATCACGGCTATTGCGGCCGAATTCTTCGCGCGTTTCAAGCCGGCAGCAACACGCACAGCCACGTCTGGTACCGCTGGTTCAACGAGCTTCCCGTGCTGATTTTGTTGGCAGTCACCTTTCTCGTTGTTCTCAAGCCTTTCTAGCCTGAAATTTAGTAGCACCTAACGGGAGCTCCCATTGGAAAATTTTTTTGCAAGCTGTCCGCGCGGACTTGAGTCGCTGTTGGTCGAAGACCTGACCGCAGCCGGTGTACGCAGCTTGAAGCAGATCCCCGGTGGGGCGCATTTTGCCGCCGAGTGGGCGCAGTGTTATGCGATCAATCTGCATTCGCGCATCGCCACGCGCATTCTGTGGCGGGTGGCGCGGGCCAGCTATGCCAAGGAAGACGATATCTATCGCCTGGCACTTGCCACGCAGTGGCCGAAGTGGTTCGGTGCCGAACAAACAATACGTGTCGACGTAACGGCGATCAAATGTCCGCTGAAAAGCTTGGAGTTTATTACGCTGCGTATCAAGGACGCCGTCTGTGACCGTTTTCGTGGCGATGGCGGAAAACGCCCAAGCGTCGACACGCGTGAACCGGATGTGCGCATTCAGGGTTTTCTCACCGAGAACGAGTGCACGCTCTACGTCGATACCTCGGGGGCGCCGCTTTACCAACGCGGCCTGCGTCAGAAGACGGTCGAAGCACCGCTCAAGGAAAACCTGGCCGCCGGTATTCTGCGCTTGTCCGGCTGGCAGCCGGGGACGCCGCTGATCGATCCGATGTGCGGTAGTGGCACTTTCCTGCTCGAAGCCGCCCAAATGGCACTCGGCATTGCGCCGGGCGCTGGTCGCGATTTTGGCTTCCAGCGCTTGCGCAATTTCGATTTGCCCACCTGGAAGGATTTGCTCGATACGGCGATGGACGCCGAGAAACCTGCCGCCGAGTTCGCCGAGTCGGTGCAGATTTTTGGCAGCGATCTTTCGCCGGTGGCTGTGCGTGCGGCGTTGGCCAATCTGGATCGTGCCGGGCTGTTGCCGGCAGTCAAGCTCACTTCCGGCGACCTTCTGGAGATTGCCGCGCCGGCGGTGAGCGGAATTATGGTGGCCAACCCGCCCTATGGCGAACGCCTTTCAGAACAAGATGAACTGGCCGCGTTTTACCCGCTGCTTGGCAGCGCGCTGAAACGCAATTTTTCCGGCTGGAACTGCTATCTGCTCAGTGCCGATAC
>CAXNNH010000296.1:0-3203 GCA_964203325.1 Burkholderiales bacterium
AACTGCGCGTCAATGTCAGCAATCGGTAGCGGCAAACGCGCCAGCGTCCAGCTCCCGGTGAGCCGGGCTTGCGGCAAGCCTGGGTCGTCGATAATCTCAAGCGCAGCGGCAGGCATACTCTAATGCTTTCCAGACAATTTTATAGCCACGCGCCCCAGAGGCAGCCCGGAGAGCCGCGCCCATGCTGGTTCTACAGAGTGCCTGCCCGGAGAAGCCCTGTTTACGCCACTCTCCAGCCATCCCCTCTGTAGATCGTTTATCCATGCGGGTCTCCGGGCAGGTGGTAGGATTTATTCGGCAAGCCGCCACTATGTTGCTGAACATGGGATATGCGTCCCTTCGTTTGCCACTGCCTGAGCAACGAAATAGCCATACTTCAGCTTCGGCGCGTGCTGTACGCCTTCAAGTCATTGACCGAAATATCTGAGGCGGGAACGAGCTGATAGTGCCGTTCCTCTACAACCTTAATGTCGCCTTCTTCCACCGTAAGCTCAAAAAGGGCGATCTTGTTGTCGCTCATGAACTGGGCCGAAACGGCACGACAAATCAATGCAGGGAACTTCTCGGCACAACAAGCAATGTCCTGCTGGGTTTGAACAACGCCGTGCTTATCGCTACCGCCCTTGGCCTGAACAGGAATAACGAACTGCCGCCCATACTTATCGACACCCACGTAGATTTCATCTATCTCGATCTGACCGACCGCTTTCACTGTGGTGCGTAGATGATTCTGGAGAGAGTACGTTACGATACCGAGAAAAATGTCGATCAGGCGGTTATAGCGAACCTTGGCGAGTAGCGCCTGTTCATCGGTCTGAGCGTAGGCGGTAATGATCTCCGGCGTTGCATTTGGTACCTTGATAGTGACCAGGTTTTCGCTTGGAACAATATGATTGGCCTTGGATTGCCGAAAACGGTACTTCGCTATGCCATTACCCTCAATGATCCATTCACGCCCTTCCGCTGCTGTCTTGCATATGGAATCGGGCAACTCTTTCCGATACCGAAACGAGTACAGTACATCGCCAATGTTTTTGGGCAATTTTATCCCGAGTTCCATCGCCGTTTCCTCGAACTCTTCTCGGGTGAATTCGAAGAAAAGCTTACGAGCCGAGTGATGCCGCGCAAAAATCCGTTCAATAATAACGTCGTAACGACTCCGGGTTTTGTTAGGCACAAGTGGTCTTCCTATCTTCGTTTTTCTTAGATACCTTGCGGGTACGTTGGGCAATAACCGTCGAGGATACGTTGAAGTACCTTGCCGCAGCACTCATGTCAAAAGACAATAACTCATCTCTCCCTTGACCTGGTACCAGCTTATTCTTTGGCTTCTGTGGCATAAGAGCAAGCACCTGAACAATCTGCCCGGCAACGGCTCTTCCTAGCATCGGCGGAACGCTATTGCCGATTTGCCTGAAGCCATGCCACTTCGTCACATGGAAGCGAAACCAATCAGGGAAAGAATGCAGCCGTGCCGCTTCACGGACGGTAATGACGCGTGGCGAATAAGGGTGGATAGGACGTGGTGAGGTAAATGCGCCGCGCGCACTATCGGTGCCCGCACGAAGCGTATTACAGACACTTTCGGGGTGCAGCTTATGGAAACGACTCACAGGCTCTGTTTTCCCGTGTTCCGTTTCAGTAAAACGCTTCCGCGAAAGCTCAGTATGTTCAGTACGCCGACTGGCCGAAAGAACATGAGGATCGAACTCGCGCAGATACGCCAAGTCGCCCGGATCGGATTCAAGACTACGCAATCTACGAGCATATTTACTCTTGGTTTCGAACTGCACCGACACCGAGTCTGTATTTAGTAACTCGTCGAAATCGTCGGCATTGGGCAAGTCACCGATAGCTTCAAGAACACTGACTTTGCCAACGGGATCGGGATAGATCGGTAGCGACTCCCCTTTTCTTGCGCCCATTAGAAACAGTCGGCGACGATCCTGAGGGACAGCATAGTCGGCGGCATTCAAGACCTTGTATGGCAGCAACACATCGTATCCAGCCTGCTCCAATGCCTCGATCAATTCAGCTAGAAATTGTTTGTGATGACCTACGGTTAGTCCTTGTACGTTCTCGAACACACAATACTTCGGACGTAGTTCACGCACGAGTCGGACATAGTGAAAGACTAAGCGATTACGCGGATCGTCGAAAACACGCTTACCGATCATCGAAAAGCCCTGGCAAGGCGCCCCCCCAAAAACGCAATCGATCTCAACATCGCCCAGATCCGCCCGACGCCGTATTTCCTCGCCAGTCAGATCCGCGACACTGGCGCAGATAACTGCTGAGTTCGGGAAGTTGTACTCGTGCACGGCACAGTGAATCGGATCGATCTCCACCGCTGCTACAACATCGAATCCTGCCTGCTCAAAGCCAAGCGATAAACCACCCGCCCCGGCAAACAGATCGATACCCACAGGGCGCTTACTTCGATTGGATGAATTCATACAACCTTGTCCTCAATATTTCCACATTCTTCAACTCACATATCAGCGATTAACCGCAGATGACGCGACTCGGCGCTTGATGCGTAACCCCGAGCCGATACGTTGCCAGGCGATGGCTTCATCGGCGAGCACGGCGGCGCTCAGGGGATTGGCCTCCAGCCAGTCACCGGGCATTTCGAGCTGATAGCCGTTGGCGCCGTGTTTGATGCAGACCTCCGGCAGAGTTTGATCGTCGCGCGAGCGATGCAGCATGGCGGCCAGGCGGACACAGAAAACCAGATGCCAGGTGGCGTCGCTCTGCGGCAAGGCACTTAATTTCTCCAGCTTGCCGCGCTGTCCGAGAATGATTAACGCCAAACGCTCCTGATCTTTCTTTGAAAAGCCGGGCATGTCGGCAAAATTCAGGATGTAGGCGCCATGCTTGTGATAGCTGTTGTGCGCAATCGAAATACCAATCTCGTGCAGACTGACCGCCCATTTGAGAAAACGGATGTTGTTTTCATTCTCGGGGGCCTTGAAATCGATCAACTGCGCGAGCAGGTGCAGAGCGGTTGCTTCGACGCGAAGTACCTGCTTGCCGTCTACCTGATAGCGACGCATGAATTGCAGCGCGGTCGCATCGCGCATGTCGTGATGATGAAAACGTCCGAGCAAATCGTAGAGCACGCCCAGGCGTAGCGCGCCTTCGGCATAGTTCATATGCTCGATGCCCAGCTCGGAAAAAACAGCGCACATGATGGCGACCCC
>CAXNNH010000297.1:0-3197 GCA_964203325.1 Burkholderiales bacterium
CGGCGATTCAGCTTACTGGAATATCGCCGGCCTTTACCCTGGCCGTGATCTATATGCTGGTGCAAGTGATATCGGATCTGGTCGCCCATCCGTTTCATCACACCATCGAACATGCTCTCGCCCGCTTGTCCCCCCCCACGGAAATTGAAGTCGTGGGGAAACCGCATTATCTTAGCGATCATGCGCTGGGCGAGCCTCAAAGTGCTTTGGTATTGGTCGAACGAGAACAGGAAGAACTGTTAGCGAAGTTGCCCGACTTTATCAACCCCTTGCGCGAAGACAGTGTGACTCCTGCGTATAAGGTAGAGTCCTTGCACGATGCGGGGCAAAAGGTAGCGGCCGAATGCGCTGAATTTCTGACCAACATTGCCGATCAACATCATTCGCGCGATGTGCTGGAACGAGTGGTCCTATTACGACAGCGCAATGAGCTGATTCGTTCGCTGCAGGAAGTGCTGCGGGATCTTTATTTAGAGATACAGCCGATCGATCATGGGGAATCGGCGCAGCAGTTATTGCACGGGATGCTGGAAAGCCTGCATCTGTTGCTGCTGACCTTGTCCGAAGCGCAAGCTGAATGGAATCCAGAGGATATGGAGATCTTGCGCAGTCTGACGCATGACCGTTCGGAAATGATGGATAGCATTCGCCGACGCTTTATCGGTATGGAACATACCTTGTCCAAAGAGGCGCAACAATCGATCTTTGCCGTCACCATGCATTTTGAGCGAGTGGTGTGGTTACTGCGGCGCTATGTACTGCTGCTCGATCAATCTCACTTAACCCTAGACCTCTGAATTGGAGAACGTTTTTGGATATCACCGTTGCACAAGTGGATAACACCCAGGTCATTACCCTTCGCGGTCGCCTCGACAGCAGTACGTCTGCCGAGTTTGAAAGTCAGGCCTTAGGCTGTCTGACGGCCGATCAGCCGCGACTGGTGATCTCTTTTTCCGAACTGAATTACATTTCCAGTGCCGGCTTGCGGGTAATTCTGATACTCGCGAAAAAAATCCGGCAAACCCAGGGGCGACTGGCGCTGTGTGAAATGTCTCCCGCCATTCGCGAAGTCTTCGACATTAGCGGTTTCCTTTCCATTTTGACCGTGCGCAACACTCAGGCTGAAGCCTTGGCCGAAATAAATCTATGAGTGCTGACATCGGTTCGCTCTACATCTCAGCACCGGTTAACGCGCTGGTTGAAGGGCTTTACCGAGAAGATACGCAGATTTCAGACATTCTGGCCAAGGGGGATTTTGGTCTCGGAACCTTCAATGATCTGGATGGCGAAATGGTCGTGCTGGACGGTCAGGTTTATCAACTACGTTCGGATGGTCGGGCTTATGACGTGGCGCCGGATACCCGCACTCCCTTTGCCTGCGTCACCCTCTTTCGCCCCTACAGTACCGAGGAAATCGATCAGCCGCTGGATTATGCCGGCCTACTCGCGCTATTCGACCGCTTGTTGCCGTCAAAAAACATGATTTACGCCCTTCGGGTGGACGGTCTGTTCGATTATGTGCGCACCCGTTCCGTGCCGAGACAGGACTCTTATCGCCCTTTAGTAGACGTGGCGCGCGAACAGGCAGAATTTGAGTTTTACGCCACAGAAGGCAGTATGGCCGGATTCTGGACACCGCACTTCATGCAGTCGGTAGCGGTGCCGGGCTATCACTTGCATTTTCTGACAGCCGACAAACTGCACGGAGGGCATCTGCTGGAATGTCGCCCTCGTTGCATACGCATCAGTCTGCAGCATATTGCGCGCGTCGAGATGGAGTTGCCCATGACTTTGGATTACCTGACGGCCACTTTCGAGCGAGATGTGGCGGCCGATCTGGAAAAAGCCGAAAAGTGAACACTGGCAATAATCTGTGTTCCGCGTTCTGATATTCCTTTGGGTCAAATCCGGGCGCGCCAACGTGCCGCTACTCCGGTAATATCATCTGATTGTTCAGCGCCTACAGTAAAGTCGGCCAGAGCCGAGATGACCCGCTGCAAGGCCGCATTGGCCGAAGCAGGAGGCGTTTCGGCTAAAACCTCGCACAAGCGCTTTTCGCCGAACATCGCACCATCGGCGGCGAAGGCTTCGGTGACCCCATCCGTGTAGAGAAACAGCGTATCGCCGTGGCCCAGGGTTATTACCTTCTCGCCAAAGGGAATATCGGGGAAGGTAGCGAGAGCGATGCCTGCCGTTCTCTCGACCAGTTCCAGGCGACCATCGGCGCGCGCAACAACGGGAAGGTTGTGGCCGCCGCTGCAATAGGTAACGACACCCGTCGCCAGTTCTATTTCTGCGTAAAAAACGGTCACGAACATCATCTGCTCGTTTTCTGCACTCAACTGGTTGTTGAGTCGAAACAGGGTTTTCGCTGGCCCGGCGCCGGCTACCGCCACTGTCCGCAGCATGGTCCGGCTGATCAGCATAAAGAAGGCGGCGGGAATGCCCTTGCCCGACACGTCGGCCACCACCAGAGCCAATACGCCTTCACGCACTTCGAAAATGTCGTAGAAGTCGCCTCCGACCTCTTTGGCAGGATGCATATAGGCGGCGAGATCGAGCATCGGTAAATCGGGAAAGCGCTGTGGCAGGATGGAAAGCTGCATGTTGGCAGCAATCTCCAATTCTTGTTGCAAGCTAATCAGCTTGCGTTTATCTTCCAGCGCCTCACGCAATTCGCGTACCAACTGACTCAATTGCGTTTGTTGCACGCCTACCTTCGTGGCCAGGCGTGAGAAGCCTAGCGCAATTAAACCGAGTTCATCACCTACGGCTTTGGATTGCGCAGAGTCTGCGTCACATGCGCTCGATTCGATCTGGCTCAACTCGGACAGCAATTCACGACGCGCCTCCTCTTTCAGCGTGGTCGCCAGTTGTTCCATTTGCCGGCGGATGTAACGCTGTTGTCGTCGCTGGCGCCTTTCGCGTTGTTCGCCTGCCAGCTTCACGGTTTGTACCGCCTGACCAAAAACCTCGACCGCCTCGGCAATTTGACCGATTTCGTCCGCTCCGCGCGGTAGTTCGACATAACCACCGTAGGATCCATGCGACAGATCGCGTAGCGCATCCACCGCATCGGACAGAGTTTCAAAGCTGCGTCGCAAGTACAAGTAGAGGAACAGGATGGCAACGGCAAATGCGGAAGCGACGGCCAGTAGGGAGGCTTTGTCCCACAGGACTCGGTTTTCGATGTGCTC
>CAXNNH010000298.1:0-3196 GCA_964203325.1 Burkholderiales bacterium
GTAAAACCGAGTCCAATACGACGCTTGTTAGCCGCTTCTTCGCGCTGGCGCTCAAGTGGCCAGGCCGTAATGTCAAGCACGTTATCGAGCATGCGGATCGAGACGTTGATGACATCAGAAAACGCGGCAAAGTCGAATTCAGCACGCTCAGTAAACGCATTTTTGACAAACAGCGTCAGATTTATGGAGCCGAGACAACAGCACCCGTAAGAGGGTAGCGGTTGTTCCGCACAGGGATTGGTTGCCTCGATCAGTTCGCAGTAATAGAGATTATTGTCCTTGTTCATCCGGTCGAGAAAAAGAATTCCTGGTTCAGCGTGGTCGTAGGTGGACTTCATGACCTGATCCCACAGATCGCGGGCGAGAACCTTTTGATAGACCCATGCGCCTTCTTCGTTCTGGAAGGCTCCTGCTTGTTTCATTTCGGAATTCGGTTCAGCACGGTGAGTAAGTTCAACTTCAGCATTGGCCTCCACCGCCTCCATGAATGCGTCGGTGACCGCAATCGATACATTAAAGTTGGTCAGATCGCCATGATCTTTGGCGTGGATAAAAACTTCAATATCCGGGTGGTCGCAACGCAGCACCCCCATCTGGGCACCACGGCGTGCCCCCGCAGATTCGACGGTTTCGCAAGAGCGGTCGAACACACGCATATAGGACACCGGACCGGAAGCGCGCGATTGCGTCCCCTTGACCAGCGCGCCTTGCGGTCGGATTGACGAAAAATCGTAGCCCACTCCACCGCCACGGCGCATAGTCTCGGCCGCCTCGGCCAGTGCGCTATAAATACCGGGTTTGCCGTCGACCAGTTCGACAATGGAGTCGCCTACCGGTTGAACGAAACAGTTGATTAGAGTCGCCGCCAGATCGGTGCCTGCCGCTGAATTAATTCGGCCTGCCGGGATGAATCCGCTTTCCTGTGCCCACAAGAAACGAGATTCCCAATGTGTTCTTTGCTTTTGATCCTCGCGCGCGGCTAAAGCGCGTGCGATGCGGCGACGAACGTCGTGAACCGAAGTCTCGTCGCCTTTGGCATATTTTTCAACCAGCACTTCAGCCGAGATGGCCTGCTCGGGTAGCGGAACAGGTTTCGTCGTATCAGGAATGTCCGTCAAGGATGGCTGTTGTGCAACTGTGCTCATGGTTTGTCCTTCTGTAGGGGGCTGAAAATGCTATGACAGGGCGACCGATGAAGCCTGAAAGCAGCACGGTTCATCGGCTATTAAGTGAGTGAGCGAAGGGAGAAATACTAATGGTAGTCTATCTAAAATACTAGATGTAGTGCTAAAGGGCGGGCATTTTACTACATGCGGTGTTCTGTTGCTTGTCTCGGCAGAAATATAGGTTGGTTCAAATTTGCAGAGCAGCCCGGCTTAACGATCGGCAATTTTGCCAAGAAAGGGAGTTCGATAGCGCTTTTGTGTACCATGATGCCTTTGTTGCGCGCTGTGCCAGATACGGTGCTCGACTCCTTCCATCCTCGACCGGATTTTCTTCGCCAATGGCCTTGCCTTACGAATTGCTGATCGGCCTGCGTTACACGCGCGCCAAACGGCGCAATCATTTTATTTCCTTCATTTCGCTGATTTCGATGCTCGGCATTGGGCTGGGCGTTGCGGCGCTCATTGTCGTGCTGTCGGTGATGAACGGTTTTCAGACCGAGCTGCGCGGGCGCATCCTGGCCGTGGTTTCGCACGTACAGATCAGCGGGGCGAGCGGTGAAATGCCCGGCTGGCAGCGGGTTGCCGAGCAGGCGGCAACGCACCCGCAGGTGACGGCGACAGCGCCGTTCGTGCAGGCGCAAGGGATGCTTTCCTACGGGCAGTCGGTACGCGGCGCACTGGTGCGCGGCATTGTTCCTGAGCTGGAAGACAAGGTGGCCGATTTTCGCCAGCACATGAAAAGCGGTAGCCTGGATGCGCTGACACCTGATTCCTTCAACATCATCCTTGGCACCGAGCTAGCGCGCGCACTCGGCGTTTTTGTCGGCGACAAGGTGACGCTGATTGCGCCGCAGGGTGTGGTGACGCCGGCCGGCGTCGTGCCGCGCCTGAAAACCTTCAACGTCGTCGGTCTGTTTGAAGTCGGCATGTTCGAATACGACAACGGGCTGGCGTTGATCCGCATGGAAGACGCGCAACGCTTGTATCGCATGGAAGATCGCGTATCCGGCGTGCGCCTGAAAATCGACGATCTGTTCAAGGCGCGGCGTGTCGCCAGCGAACTGGCCAGCCGCATCGACGCCGACGCGTTTATCAGCGACTGGACGCGCAGCCACGCCAACTTCTTTCGCGCCGTCCAGATCGAAAAAAACATGATGTTCATCATCCTCTCGCTGATCGTCGCCGTCGCCGCTTTCAATATCGTATCGACGCTAGTGATGGCGGTAACCGACAAGCAAGCCGATATTGCGATTTTGCGCACGCTGGGCGCCAGCCCGGCGAGCATCATGGTCGTATTTATGGTGCAAGGCGCGTTGATCGGCTTCATCGGCCTGGGGCTGGGCATCGCCGGAGGCGTGGCATTGGCACTCAATATCGATGTGGTGGTGCCCTTCATCGAGCGACTGCTCGGCACGCAGTTTCTATCGAAGGAGGTCTATTACATCTCCGAGCTGCCGTCCGAATTGCAGTGGAGCGATGTGACGACGATTACCGGCGTGGCTTTTGTGCTGGCGCTGGTGGCCACGCTCTACCCCAGTTGGCGCGCTTCGCGCGTCAATCCGGCGGAGGCGCTGCGCTATGAGTGAGATTAACGCGGTGAACGAGTTAAATGATTTGAACGAGTTGAACGAATTAGACGCATTGAGCACCTCCAACGAGCGCGTACTGTCCTGCCGGGGTTTGAGCAAGGTTTATCGGCAAGGCAGCAGCGAAGTACCGGTACTCTCCGGCGTCGATCTGGACATCATGGCCGGCGAGCGGGTGGCCATTGTCGGCGCGTCGGGTTCCGGCAAGAGCACTTTGCTGCACCTGCTCGGCGGACTCGATGCGGCCAGTGCGGGCACGGTGCAGTTGATGGGGCGCGACATGACCCAGCTTGGCGAAACGGCACGCGGCGTCTGGCGCAATCGTTACCTGGGATTCGTCTACCAGTTTCATCACCTGCTCCCCGAATTCAGCGCGCTGGAGAACGTGGCCATGCCCTTGTTCATTCGGCGCATGCCCCGACCCGAAGCGCTGGCGCGGGCGGC
>CAXNNH010000299.1:0-3179 GCA_964203325.1 Burkholderiales bacterium
CGCCTTAAATCCGACAACGCGCTCACTCGCCCGTTCGCCCGACCCCATGCCGTTCTTGTCGCTGCGCCAGTGCCCGTGTGGTGCTTAGGGGCGCAGCGCGTTTGGGCAATAAGCCTTGCAAGGCACGCGGATTGCTGCGCGCCCCACTGGCCACATAGTCGGCCAACAGGGGGGCTTGTACCGTCTGCGCGGCCAATCCGCACTGGGTGCACAGGTATTCAAACAAGGCATCGACCAGTATTTCAGGGGAGAGATGCTGGCTTGTTCCGGTGTGTTGCCATAGCCAGTCGGCAAAATCAAGAAACGCATAAAACGCTGAAGGCACGCCCCCTCTTGCATGCGCTGCCGTCTGAGCGCCATCGCCAAGCAGTAGTAACAAGGTTTGTTTGAAGCGCCCTGAGTTGGCCACTTTGTCCCAATAGCGCGAGAAGCGGGTAAATCGCTGCAGCGTGGCCGAATCGAGTACGCCTGTTTGTTGCACCGTGTAAGGAGGGTTGCTGTCGTACACCATGCCGTAAGCGGCGGTGTGCCGAGCCAGCGGGGTGCCCCGTAAACGCTTGAGCAGCCCAAGCTGAATTTCGTGCGGCGCCAAGGCATACAGGCGGTCAAAGCCGCTGGCAAAGCTTTCCAGCGTTTCGCCGGGCAGGCCAAAGATCAAATCGGCGTGCAGATGGACGTTGGATTGACCGACCAGCCAGCGCAAATTGGCCTCGGTTTTTTCGTTGTCCTGTTGGCGCGAGATGCGCTGTTGCACGTCAGCATTGAAGCTTTGAATGCCAACCTCGAATTGCAGCACACCCGGAGGAAAGCGCGCAATCATGTGTTTGAGGCGATCCGGCAATTGATCGGGGACGACTTCAAAATGCACGAACAAATCGTTGTCTTGCGAGGCGTTCATGCCCGGCGCAGGGAGTCGATCCAGAAAGAACTGCAAAATACGTACCGAGGTGTCGATCTTCAAATTAAACGTTCTGTCTACAAATTTGAAGTGGCGAACGCCGCGCCGATATAAGCCCTGCATTTCCGTCAGGAAGGCTTCCAGATCAAACGCCCATGCCGTCTTGTCCAATGAACTCAGGCAAAACTCGCACTTGAACGGACAGCCGCGCGAAGCCTCGACATAGATCAGGCGGTGCCGCACATCAGCGTCGGTATATTCGGCGTAGGGCAGCGCAATCTGCTTTAACGCCGGTTGCTCACCGGTTATCACCTTGCTTAAGGGACGCGGGCCGTACAGCAAGGCACGGCATAATTTTGGCAAGCTCAAATCGCCCCAACCGGTGATGACATGGTCGGCCAGGTGCACAATTTCCTGCTCGTCGACCTCATGGCTCACTTCGGGGCCGCCCAGGATGATTTTGATCTCGGGGCGCGCCGCTCGAAGCAAGCGCAGTACGTGGGTGGTTTGCTCTACGTTCCAGATGTAGACGCCCAAGCCGACGATCTGCGTGCCCGCTGCCTCGCGCTTACCAGAGCCTGCGCTTCCATCCAGGGTCGACAGCAACTCATCCACCACCTCCTGCGCCTGGCGAGCGATGGTGAACTCACGTAACTCGGTGTGTGGCCTTAAATCGCCCATGTTGGCGAGTAGATAGCGCAACCCCAACGACGCATGTATGTATTTTGCGTTGAGCGTGGCGAGAACGATGCTTGGTGGCTTGTTATTCTGGAGGGAATCCATGCCGCTCGTCAGGGGGTGGAGGGGTGGCGATGAAGGTGGGGGCCGTTGATACGTCGATTCAGGAAGCCAGGAAAATTTGGGCTTTAGGCTTTTTTCTCGATCAACTCGATTTTGTAGCCGTCGGGATCGCTCAAAAAAGCGATGACCGTCGTTCCGTGTTTCATCGGCCCTGCTTCCCGAACAACGTTACCGCCGTTTTCCCTCACCGCAGCGCAGGCGGCACGAGCGTCGTCGACCTCGATGGCAATATGCCCAAATCCATCGCCAAGAGAATAATTTTCTACTCCCCAGTTGTAGGTAAGTTCAATGACAGCGGTCGAGGCTTCATCGCCATAACCGACAAAAGCCAGCGTGAACTTTCCTTCGGGATAGTCGTTACGACGCAACAACTTCATCCCCAGCGCTTTGGTATAAAACTCTATGGATCGATCAAGATTTCCGGTGCGGATCATCGTGTGGAGTAAACGCATGATTTACATTCGAAGTAGTAAATAGGGATTTCAGTATACCTGCAGCGCTTAACCCTTAACCATTCGCTCCCCGCTGACCGTTTATTCCCCGACGCCTCACGGCTACAGGGTCAGGCGTCCCCCGCTATCTCTGGGTGCGGGAACAGCGGCGTACTGCGCGGCGGCGAGTTGCAAGGCTCTGCAGCCCGTCATGTAAACATCGCTGACTATCACTTCGGGATACAAAAAGCCGCTGCAGGCCGCAACGTTCAGACCGGCCGCGCGAGCGGCGTGCGCCTGCAAAGCGTTCAACGCACGGCCATCGTCGACCAGCAGCGCATGAAACGGCTCGCCATCCTTGCGCATACTGACGCCATCAAGGAGGGCGATCAGATGATCGACGTTGACCGGCTCGATCAAGAATCGACTGGCGCCGAGGCGCACAGCTTCCAGACGTGCAGCAAAGTGTGAGGCGGAGGACTGGCAGAAAAGGCGGGCTTTCGGATGGATCTGACGTAATTGCTCAATTTTGTCGCGGGTTTGTGCATCGTCGCGCAGCATGGACAGATCGCTGATGATCGTCACCGGCAAATCACTGCGAGCGTGCACGACGACATTCGTCAGGCCGCAAATATTCTCAAGGCAATAGCCGGATGTGGCGATGGCTTCCTGGAGGAGAGCGCTAGTCGCGTTGCTGTCGAGAAAGAGGCAAACCGGCGACTTCGGACGCCGTTCGGTCACCGGGGTATCATCTGCCGATGGGCGAATCTGTCGCCGGAGGCTGTCAAGCAGCAGTACGATCTGGTTGCGATCGCTGGTTATGGGCACGCTGCCCGCCCGGTTTTCGAGGAAACTCAGCAAAGACTGCGCTGCCTGCCGCTGACTTTGATTTTGAATCTGATGATGACTCTGAGCCATAACGTTATGCGACGACAGTTTGGTCAGCGTGTGCAGAGCGGTGAGTGTCGTGTGGCCAACGGGGGCGTTGTGGGCGTGCAACGTCTGGCGCAGTTCGTTCTCGACCGATTCGAAACACTCGACGATGGCCG
>CAXNNH010000300.1:0-3168 GCA_964203325.1 Burkholderiales bacterium
AACCTGGACTTCCAGGTGCTCGGTCCTCTCGCTTCGTCGCCCGAAGATATGGAGGTGTTGCTTGCCGCTTCGCGCAAGGAAAAAGTCGAAGATCGCGTGGCCGTCGCCGAAGCGGCGGGCTTGAAACCGGTGGTTATGGACGTCGAGTCCTATGCGGTGCTCTCTTCCTTCGAGCTGATTGAAAAACAGTTGCCCGAAGGCGGTAAAAACAAAATCATCGCGCTGGTCGATATTGGTGCCAATGTGATGAATCTGACCGTCTTTCGCAACGAGCAGCAACTCTATGTTCGCGAACAGGTGTTCGGCGGCAACCAGCTCACGCAGGATATAGCGCGCCATTACGGCATGAGTTTTGAAGAAGCCGAGCTTGCCAAGCGCAATAACAGTTTGCCGGAAAATTACGAAGCCGAACTGTTACGCCCCTACGTTGAAAACATGGCATTGGAAGTTTCACGTGCGCTGCAGTTTTTCTTTACGTCTACTGCGTACAACCAGGTTGATCTGATCGTCCTGTCCGGTGGCTGTGCGGTCATTGCCGGCACCGATGAAGTCATCGCTTCGCGTACGCAAATCAGCACCATCATCGCCAATCCCTTTGCCAACATGTCGCTCTCGCCCCGAGTTATCGGCAAGAATCTGCTGGCCGACGCCCCCTTGTTGATGGTCGCTTGTGGCTTGGCATTGCGGAGATTTGACGAATGATCCGCATCAACCTCCTGCCGTATCGCGAAGAAAAGCGAAAGGCGCGCCGGCAACAGTTTTATACCTTGGCCGGCTTGGTGTTCACGCTCGCGGCCATGGTGGTTTTCCTGGTTTATTCGGTGCTTGGGAGCTATGTCAGCGAACAGGAAAGCAAAAACGCATTCCTGAAAAAAGAAATTGCGCTGCTCGATGCGCGTATCGATCAGATAAAGCGGTTGAGGGAGCAAACACAGGCACTGCTGTCGCGCAAAGAGGTGATTGAGTCCCTGCAAAGTGATCGTTCCGAAGCGGTGCATCTGCTTAATGAGTTAACCAAGGGTGTGCCAGAGGGCGTATACCTCAAATCCATTAAGCAAGAGGGCCGCAAGGTGACGCTTTCCGGCTATGCGCAATCCAATTCGCGTGTCTCGTCGCTGATGCGCAATCTGGAAGGTTCGCAGTGGATACAGAGTCCGCAACTCCTGGAAATCAAAGCAGTGACCGTCGATAAGCGTCGGCTCAATGAATTTATTCTTGTCTTACAATTAACGCGCTCTGCAGAATCCTCCGGCAAAGGGATCGCTGGCAAGCCGGCCAATGCAGCTAAGGAAAAGAAATGAAACTCCCGGAGTTTAAGATGGGAGGGGGCGCTGGAGTTGGTTCCAAGATTGACTTCGCCGCTTTGCTCGACGATTTCAAGGCCTTGAATCCGAGTGATGTCGGAGCTTGGCCGGTATTGCCGCGCGTTGCCGTTTTGGTCGGCGTATTTATTTTGGCCTTGGTCGGTGGTTGGTGGTTCGTACTCAACGATCAGTTTGATCTACTGTCGGCCAAACAGAATGAAGAAATTAAACTTAAAGCGGAATACGTCGACAAAAGCGGCCAAGCCGCCAGTCTGGATTTGTATGCCCAGCAACTCGAAGAGATTGATCGTTCATTCGGTGCGCTCTTGAAGCAATTGCCGAATAAATCGGAGGTTGAAAGTTTGCTGGTTGAAATCAGCCAGGCCGGATTGGGGCGTGGTTTGCAATTCGACTTGTTCAAGCCGGGGGCAGAGACCATGAAAGAGTTCTACGCCGAGCTGCCCATATCGATTCGCTTATCGGGCAGTTATCACGATTTTGGCGCGTTTGCCGGCGATATTGGCAGCTTGTCGCGCATTGTCATTTTGGGTGATTTGTCTATAGTGATGAACACGCAAGCCAAGGACGGTTCATTGATCCTGGAGACAGTAGCCAAAACTTTCCGCTACCTTGACGATGAAGAAGTGGCCAAGCAGAAGAAGGCCGCGCAGGAAGCCAAGAAGGGTGCACGCAAATGAGAAATAGCGCCGTGCTGGTTTGGTGCGGCATTTTGTTTTTGAGCGGCTGTTCCGGCGGCGAGCACGACGATTTACGGGCGTGGATGGCGAGCAACGCTAAAAAAACGCCGGTAAAGATCCCGCCTATCCCGCAAGTGGCTCCGTATACCCCCTCGCATTATCAACCCGAAGGCACGCTTGACCCCTTTAAGGCCGGCAAAATTCTTCCGGAGTCCGGTAAGTCAGGGGGGGGAGTACGCCCGGATTTAAACCGGCAGAAAGAAGAGTTGGAACTATATCCACTGGAGTCGCTGGTTTTCGTCGGTCTTTTGCAGCGCGGAAAAGAGAATCATGCAATTGTCAAAGCGGACAGTTCTCTGCATAAAGTTAAGGTCGGAAATTATCTGGGGCAGGATTTTGGTGTGGTGACTCAGATTTCAGACTTTGAAATTTCATTGCGTGAGTTGATTCAGGATGCAGGAGGAGACTGGGTCGAGCGCACGAGTACGCTCCAGCTTCAGGAACAGAAGGAGTCGAAAAAGTGAGAAAAATAGCGTCCTGGATTCGTCGTAGCGCGCTTTTGTTGGCGTCGTTACAGTTGCTGGCTTCGCCTGTGGCCTCTGTCGAGGAAAAGGGATCGTTGCTGCTGGAAGGCAATGTCATCGAAGCCGTCAATGTCGACCAACAAGGGGCGCAATTGATCGTCAAGGTTTCGTTGAAGAATAGCGTCGGCACGCTGCCCCTGGGCTTTTCGACAGCGACTCCCGCACGTATCGCCCTGGATTTTCTCGGCGTTGCCAACGGTGTGGGTCGTAGTAGTCAGACCGTCAATACAGGAACATTACGCAGCTTTAGTCTGATCCAGGTTAGCGATCGAACCCGTTTAGTACTCAACCTCGACAAGCGCATGGAGTACGAAGTGCGCAGCGAAGAGCGGTTGGTCTTCGTTACGCTCACCCCGCTCTCCAGTTCGGCAACCGATGCCCAGCGCGTCTCGCCTTTGTCCAGTTTTCAACCGGTACAGGAACAGAGCAGTATCAGAGAGGTTAATTTCAGGCGCGGCAAGGATGGCGAGGCACGGATTGTCGTTGATCTGAGCGATCCTAATATTGGGGTCGATATTCGGCAGCAAGGGCAGTCTCTCACCGTTGATTTTTCCAAGGTGTTCGTTCCGGAAACGCTGAGAA
>CAXNNH010000301.1:0-3166 GCA_964203325.1 Burkholderiales bacterium
GCAACCGCTTCGCGTACTACGGGCAGTAGCAGTTCAGGTTTAAGGCGCAGGCTTTGGCGCAGGACTTGAGCGGCAATCTCAATGGCCAGAGTCAGTAATTGATCGGCAATCCGTTGATCGGTGTCTTGCAGGGAACGATCGACATTGCCCAACAGCGTATGGATCTGTGCCACCTCAGTTTGCGCCTGGGCGCTCCCTTCTTCGTAGCCGCTCGCATAACCGGTGTCATGTGCTTCGGCGTACATTTTTTCCAGATCTTCGACCGTCGGTAAATTTACGGGCGGGAGAGTGGCTTCTGGCTCGGCAACAGGCTCTATTTCGGGTACTTCTTCGATGGGAGGCGGGGGAGGCGAGGGCGGTGGCGGGGCGGGGAGTTCCGCTTCGCGTTCTGCCTCGTCGAAAGCTGCCAGTTCCCAGCGCTGGTAAGCCGTCAGCTTCTCTTTGGGGATAAAGCCGCTCATTTAGAAAAAATACTTAGCGCAACGATGCTCAAGGTCATGATGCTCAAATCATTTCCTCGCCACCCGCACCGCCGAGCACGATTTGGCCTTCGTCGGCCAGGCGACGCACGACTTTGAGGATTTCTTTTTGCTCGCCTTCGACTTCGGAGAGGCGTACCGGGCCACGCGATTCAAGGTCTTCGCGCAACATTTCGGCGGCACGCTGCGACATGTTCTTAAAGATTTTTTCGCGTAGTTGTTCTGAAGCGCCTTTCAAGGCCAGAATCAGGGAGTCGGACTGAACTTCGCGCAGCAACAACTGGATGCCTCGGTCGTCGATATCCATCAGGTTCTCGAAAACGAACATCTCGTCGAGAATTTTTTGCGCTAGATCAGGGTCGTATTCGCGGATCGAGTCGACCACTGTCGTTTCGTTGGCCGACCCCATAAAGTTGAGAATCTCAGCGACCGCACGCACGCCACCCATGGCCGATTTTTTCATATTGGCGGTGCCCGAGAGCAGGCGCAGCATCACGTCGTTGAGTTCCTTTAAAGCGGCCGGTTGAATCCCTTCGAGCGTGGCGATACGCAACACCACGTCATTGCGCAGGCGTTCGGTAAACTGGTTCAGAATGGCGCTCGAATGATCGTGTTCCAGGTGCACAAGGATGGTTGCAATGATTTGCGGGTGCTCGTTTTTAATCAGATCGGCGACAGTCGGTGCGTCCATCCATTTCAAGCCTTCGATGCCGTTCGTGTCGCCGCCTTGCAAAATGCGCGAGATCAGGTTTGCTGCCTTGTCGTCGCCGAGCGCCTTGTTGAGCACCGCCCGCACATAAGCATCGGTGTCGGTATGCACGGCGGCTGATTCGGCGGCTGTCTTGTGGAAATCCGTCATCACCTCTTCGATACGCGCACGCGGCACGCTTTTCAGCAAAGCCATCGCATGCCCCAGTTTTTGTACTTCTTTGGGGCCGAGATGCTTGAGTACCTCGGCCGCATAGTCTTCGCCGAGGGTGAGCAGCAAAATTGCACTTTTTTCAACGCCGTCTTCAGTTGCCACCTGCGCCCGCCCATTCTTTAATGATGTTGGCAATTATCTTCGGATCGTTTTGGGCGATGTTACGTGCCTCCTCGATCTGTTTCTCCAGTGAAGTGGCTTTCGCCAGCTTCGCTGCTTCAGCTTCGGATAGTTCATTCACTGCGTCTTCTCCTTCTGCGCCTTCCTCGCCGGCAACGACATCGATATGGCTGCCTGGCGGCGTTTCTTCTTCCTTCGGCGGGAACATGGTCTTGAGCAGCGGTCGAACGACGCCGAGTAGCAGGTAGGCGATGATGGCGGCGATGGCCAGGTATTTGAATAGATCCTTGCCCAGTGAAACAATTTCGGGGTCTTTCCACAGCGGGATCTCCAGATCGCTTTTGTCGACAACGGTAAACGGTGCATTGGCGAGAGAAATTGTGTCGCCCCTCTCCTTGCTGTAACCCATCGCCTCTTTGACGACGTCGTTAATTTGCTTTAGTTCAGCATCCGGCAGCGGTTTGGTTCCCCCTTTTACCGCGTCCTTGCGATAGTTGACGACGATGGCCGCCGACAAACGTTTTATGGCCCCTACCGACTGCTTGGTGTGACGGATCGTTTTGTCGACCTCGTAGTTGGTCGTCGCATTCTTGCTGGTACTGAGCGGTTGACCGACGTTGCTGATCGCCGCTTGCACTCCGGCGGCATTGATCTGTCCGGGTACCGGCGGGCCGGGCGTGGCCGCCGGCCCGGCACCGGGCACGGCCGGTTGCGTCAACGGTGCTGTGGCCGGCACGGGAGGTTGGTTAGTCAGCGCGCCGGGAACACCCTGCGCCGAAGGCGCGGTGCTCGCCGTTTCGGTGGTTTGCTGGCTACGAATGCTGATATCGGGTGGCGTCGTATTCGGGCGGTGCGTTTCGGCCGTCTGTTCGTTTTGCGAGAAATCGATATCGGCCGCAACCTGAACCTTTGAATTTCCCGGCCCGACGATGGGCGACAGAATATCCTCGATCCGCTTGATAACGCTGGCTTCGATTTCCTGAATGTACTTGAGTTGTGTCGGATCCAGCCCGGCTTCCAGCAGTTTGCTTTTTAACTGCGAGATCATTGCTCCGCTTTGATCGAGTAGCGTGACGCTGCTTGGAGGAAGCTGCGGCACGCTGGCGGCCACCAGATTCTGAATCCCGGCTACCTGGGCCGGTTCCAGCGAGCGTCCGGTATAGAGATAGAGCAGTACAGAGGCCGAAGGTTTTTGTTCTTCACGTACAAAAACCGTGGGCTTGGGAATCGCCAGGTGGACGCGAGCGGTTTGCACGGCGGAGATCGACTGGATAGTGCGCGCCAGTTCGCCTTCCAGACCACGCTGATAGTTGATTTGTTCGGCAAACTGGCTGATGCCAAACTTCTGGTTTTCCATCAGCTCGAAACCAACGGCACCGCCTTTGGGCAAGCCCTGCGAGGCGAGGCGTAGTCGCACTTCGTGAACCTTGTTGGCGGGAATCAGAATCGCCCCGCCAGTTTCGTTGAAGCGATACGGAATATTGAGCTGTTCCAGCGCGTTAATGATGGCCCCGCCATCGCGCTCGGAGATGTTGGAAAAGAGTATCCTGTAGTCGGACTGCTTGAGCCAAGTGTTGCTGGCGACGATGAGTGCAACAATCGCGGCGAGTGCAACCATTAAAATGATTTTTTGCTGATTGGACAG
>CAXNNH010000302.1:0-3163 GCA_964203325.1 Burkholderiales bacterium
GACTACCCCTTCCGCACACCCCCCGTCGCCAGCGAGACTTTTGAGGTCGCGCCAGGTATCCACTGGCTGCGCATGCCGCTGCCTTTTGCTCTGGATCACATCAACCTCTGGCTACTGGAGGACGAAGTCGACGGCCGGCCGGCATGGACCATCGTCGATACCGGCTACGCGCTCGCTGCGGTGAAAGAATACTGGGAGAGGATACTGGCCCGACTGGCCACCGGCCCGCGTGGCGGCCTTATCGCGCGCATCGTCGTCACGCATTTTCACCCGGATCACGTCGGCCTGGCCGCTTGGCTACAGGAAAAAACCGGCGCCGCCATTCACATGTCGCAGGGCGAGTATCTGACGGCGCATGCCGTCTGGCACGAAATGGGCGGACACGGCACGCAGGCGATGCTGCGCCAGTTCCGTGCGCACGGCCTTAATGCCGAGCGCTGCGCGGCACTGGAGCGGGCGAGCGGTGGCTACAATCGCGGTGTGCCGCAGTTGCCGACCGACTATCGACGCTTGTTCGACGGCGATCAATTGGCGATTGGGCGGCATGACTGGCAGGTCGGAATGGGGTTCGGACACTCGCCGGAACATGTTTCCCTTTACTGCGACACGCTGGGCGTGCTAATTTCCGGCGACATGCTGCTGCCGAAAATATCAACCAACATTAGTGTTCTCGCGGTAACGCCGATGGCCGACGCCTTGGCCGACTATTTGGCTTCGCTGGATCGCTATGGCGATCTGCCCGTGGAAACACTAGTACTTCCATCGCACGGCCTGCCGTTTTACGGCATGCAGGAGCGGGTGGCGGCACAGCATGCGCACCATGAGGAGCGATTGCTTATTCTGGAGGAGAACTGCGTGACCCCACTGAGCGCGGCCGAGTTGTTATCGACCCTGTTTACGCGGGAACTGGACACGCACCAGACGATGTTTGCGATGGGCGAAGCCATTGCCCATCTAAACCGTCTCGAACACGCCGGACGAGTCGTGCGCACACAAGGCGACGACGGCGTCATCCGTTTTGTCAGGGCATTGCATTAGCCAGGATTCGTAAAATTCGTTGGCTTCGTAGGGTTCGTTATACCTGCTCATTAACCTCAGAGGGACCGTCACATGTCGCAACCAAGCAAAACCGAAGAAGATAAGTCGTTGCCCAATCCTGCGGAAGTCGCCAAGAGCTACGCTGAAGTTGCCCAGCGCGCTTCGCGTCTGCTGACTCAGTACATAGAGAAAAAGTCGAAGGCAGGCATGCAGGCGCCGAGCGATGAAATGGGAATCGCCAGAGCCTTTATGGATCTCTCTGCTCGCCTGCTGGCCAACCCCTACAAGCTGGCGCAGACGCAGATGGAAATGATGCGGGATTATTTCTCGCTCTGGCAGCACTCGACGATGAAAATGATGGGCATGCCGCATCAGGTGGTGGCCTCGCCGGCGAAGACCGACAAGCGCTTCAAGGACGAGGATTGGGAAGGTAATTTCCTCTTCGACTTCATGAAGCAGTCCTACCTGATTACCGCGCGTCACCTGCACGACACGGTTTCCCAGGCCGAGGGCCTTGATGAAGCAACGCAGGCCAAGGTTAACTTCTTTACGCGCCAGTACATCGATGCGCTGTCGCCGACCAATTTTGCGATGACCAATCCGGAAGTTTTCCGCGAAACGGTGAAGACGCACGGCCAGAACTTGGTCAAGGGATTTGGCAATCTGCTCAAGGATATGGAAGCCGGTGACGGTCAATTGCGCATCCGCATGACCGACACCGAAGCGTTCGAGTTAGGCAAAAATGTCGCGACGACGCCCGGCAAGGTCGTCTTCCAGAACGACCTGATCCAGCTCATTCAGTACACCCCGACGACCCCGGATCAGTTCAAGAAGCCGCTGCTGATCGTTCCGCCGTGGATCAACAAGTACTACATCCTCGATCTGCGCGAAAAGAATTCCTATGTGAAATGGGCCACCGACCAAGGACACACCACGTTCATCATGTCCTGGATCAACCCGGACGAAAATCACGCGCACAAGAATTTTGAGGATTACATGCTCGAAGGCTCGCTGGCAGCGATCGACGCCGTCGAGCAGGCCACCGGCGAGAAGGAAATCAACATGGCCAGCTACTGCCTCGGCGGTACGCTGTTGATGGCCACGCTGGCCTACATGGCGGCGAAGAAAGACAAGCGCGTCGCATCGGCCACCTTCTTCACCTCAATGATCGACTTCTCCGAACCCGGCGAACTCGGCATCTTCCTGGAAGAAGGAACGATCAGCGGTCTGGAAAAACGCATGGCCGAAACCGGTTTCCTGGAAGGTTCGGAAATGGCAGGCACCTTCAACATGCTGCGCGCCAACGACTTGATCTGGTCTTTCGTGGTCAATAACTACCTGATGGGCAAGGATCCTTTCCCCTTCGATCTGCTCTACTGGAATTCGGACTCGACGCGCATGCCGTCGACCATGCACAGCTTCTACCTGCGCAATATGTACCTCGGCAACAAACTGCGCGAGTCAGGCGGCATCGAACTGGCCGGCGTCAAGATCGACATTGCCAAGGTCAAGACGCCCTGCTACTTCGTGTCGACCATCGAAGACCACATCGCCCCGTGGAAGAGTACCTACCTCGGCGCACAGATTCCAAGCGGCCCGGTCAAGTTCGTACTCGGCGGTTCCGGTCACATCGCCGGTATCGTCAATCCGCCGGCAGCCAATAAATACGGCTACTGGACCAACGACTCCCTGCCGGCGTCCGCCGACGCTTTCCTCGAAGGCGCTACGCACAACCCCGGTTCGTGGTGGGTCGATTGGCAAGCCTGGGTCACTGGTCAGCCGAACGGCGACAAGAAGGTCGAGGCGCGTCAGCCCGGTTCGGGCGCCTTGAAAGTGCTCGAAGATGCGCCGGGCTCCTACGTCAAGTTCCGTCTCGACACGCAGAAGAAAACCGCCCAGTAGTTTTATGGGTAGCTGATTGAGAAAGGGGCGCAAGTCCCTTTTTCTCTGGGTGCTTTCGTCAGGCACTACGCGGGCTAGAGGTTGCCCATCGCGGCAAAACGTTACGGTGGTGAATGCAAATTGTGAATCGTAAATTTTGGCTGTCGCTAAAGCACCGTGCCTCTGTCAGAGGCACCAATGCTTGATCTACAAGATACCTGCCCGGAGAGCGCCTGTTTACGCC
>CAXNNH010000303.1:0-3162 GCA_964203325.1 Burkholderiales bacterium
TTGATTTCATGAACGGCTTTCATGATGGTGCGAATTCGATTTCCACGATTGTGGCGACCGGTGCGCTCACTCCCAAGCAGGCGGTGCTGTTTGCTGCCTGCTTCAATTTCGCAGCACTTTGGGTATTCCAGCTCAAGGTGGCGGCCACCATTGGCAAAGGGACGGTCGATCCCGGCTTTGTGGACCACTATGTTATTTTTGGTGCCCTGTGCGGCGCTCTGGCGTGGAACATCATCACTTGGTATTACGGCATCCCTTCCTCCTCCTCGCATGCCCTGGTTGGTGGTCTGGTCGGAGCCACGGTGGCCAAGGCGGGTGGTATTGCGCCGATTGTCTGGAGCGGCTTCGGCAAAATTCTCGTCTTCATTATCATCTCCCCGCTGGTCGGTTTTTTGCTGGGTGGACTGTTGATGGTGTTGGTCGCCTGGCTTTTCCGCAACACCTCGCCGCGCGAAGCCGGGCGCTGGTTCAACCACGCGCAGTTGTTTGCCTCCGGCGCTTACAGTCTGGCGCACGGCGGCAATGATGCGCAAAAAACCATCGGCATTATCTGGCTACTATTAATCAGTGCCGGAGCTGCCAGCACGGACGTTGCAACACTGCCGAACTGGGTTATCTACTCCTGCTACTTCGCCATTGCCTGGGGTACCTATCTCGGCGGTTGGCGCATCGTTAAAACCATGGGAACCAAAATCACCAAACTGAACTCGGTGAGCGGTTCCTGCGCTTCGATGGGCGGGGCCATCAGCTTGGGACTGGCTACACTCGGCGGCATTCCCGTGTCCACCACTCACACCATCACTGGCGCCATTGTCGGTGTCGGTACCGCGCAGGACGTACGCGCCGTGCGCTGGGGGATCACGATGAATCTGGTGGTGGCCTGGATTCTGACCATTCCTGCGTCGGGCCTGATCGCGGCTCTGTTCTGGAAAATCGGACTGGGTTTTATGTAGGTTGTTTTAACGGTTGGGCCTTCGCACGTTGCTCGAAGGCTTCAACCGCCTTTTTCACCGAGACGAAAAACTGCTGGCGACCCAGCGCATCGGACAACCCAACCTTGGCTAGCTCCTCACGGAAGGGACGGGGCGCGTCGGCAATCTTGATTTCAACGCCCTGTTCCAGCAGCTCTCTGTGCAATTCGGCAAAACGCTGAGCAGCCGTCACATCCATGTCGGGGATCGCTTGTGCGTCGACGATGAACCATTCAAGGTCAGTGCTGGACTCCTCGACCAGTTGCTTAATGCGTCCGACGACATAGCGCGCATTGGCAAAAATCAGCGGGGCATAAAGGCGATAAACGATCACCCCACGCACATTCTCTGCCTCATCTTCCTCAAGGCAATCATGAAATTTGCCATCGGCGATCCGGCGGCGCAGCACCGCATCGCGCGGACGCGAAATCTCCACCAGAACCGCGATCAGTGAGAACAACAGGCCGACAATGATGCCCGGTACCACGCCGGCGAGTAGAATCGCCAAGGTAACACCCATGGCAATACTGAACTCGTTACGATCCACCTTAGAAAGATTGCGCAGCGAAGCCATTTCGAGCATGCCCACCGCTGTCACAATCAGGATCGCCCCCAGTGCTACTTTTGGCAGCAAGGCGATCAGTCCGGTGAAAAAAGCAGAAACAACAACAGGCCGCCCGCAGCGATTAGCTGTGCCATCTGCGATTGACCGCCGGTAGCATCGATAATAGAGGTGCGAGACTGACTGGCGGAAACCGGAAAACCATGCCACACGGACGCCAGAATATTAGCCGCTCCGAGTGCAGCCAGTTCTTGGTTGGGGTTCACCTGATAACCATGCTTTTCCGCAAAAATCTGCGCCAATAGAATGCCGTCTGAAAAAGCCAGAAAAGCAATCGCCACGGCTGCCGGTGCCAGAGCGGCGATGTCGGACCACAGCGGTACAAATAGCTCCAGTCTTGGAATACCCGATGGCACCTCACCGACCACAGCAATACCGTACCGATCCAGATCGAAGGCAAAAGTCAGCAGAATCGCCACTGCCGAAACCGTGAGTGCGCCCGGCACACGCGGTAGCCAACGACCGAAGCCGACCAGCAGTAAGAGCAATAACACACCGAAAACAACCGTTGGTAGATGCGAAGTCGGCAACTGCTGAATCAAGGCGAACAACAGCGGAAAGAACCCTTCGCTCTGAATTTTGATGCCGAACATTTTGTCCATCTGGGTTGAAATAAGCACGAGTGAAGCGCCGTTCAGATAACCAACCAGCACTGGCCGCGACAGTAGATCGGCAATCACGCCCAGATTAAGACGCGCAGCGAGCAACAACACCACACCCGCGAGCAGGCCCAGTTCGGCAGCCAGAAGCGTCATGCGTACCGGATCGCCCAAAGCCAGCGGCAAAATCGCCGATCCCACCAGTAAGCCGATTGCAGCATCTGGCCCGGCAATTACATGGCGCGAACTGGCAAACAAGGCATAGCCTATAGAGGCGGCGAGAGCAGCATAAAGGCCGGTAATCGGCGGCAAGTGCACCAACTCCGCATAGGCAATCACCGATGGAATCATCACGATACAGGCCGTTAGCCCAGCCACCCCATCCTTGATTATCCAGCGGCGATCATAATTACGCAGGGTCTCCAACAGCGGTAGAAGGGAATGGATGTGCTTGTGGCGAACAGCAGTTTTCATGAAGCAACTCGGTCGGAACGTCCGCTATTTGTAACATACCGCGAGCCTTGTGCGGTGTTGGACGAAGCCGCTACCTCTATCGGGATGTGATCCGTTAAAAGGACATCATTAGCAGCAAGGACGGCTTGGTGAGCATTCCGTTATCAAAATACCGAACCTTGCCCAAGCAGACTTCCTCTGGCTCGTGCAACAGGATTTTCTACCTAAGGGGATCCAGCGGGCATGCAACTTTGGCTATCTGCACTCCAAGTGCAAACGTTTGTTCGCTTTGCTGCAAGGGGCTGAAGTTCGCTCCGGGCCGGTTAGTGGTCTGGGTCAAGGAACGGGTGCCGATACCTACAAAGCGGGGGCTAAGGCGTCGGTTAACGAGGAAATGCTGATCTCCAAGTTCTCCAAGAAGCCCCCGTTAACATCATGTTTTCTTGGTGAAACTTTGTATCCTTGATGACTTGGCGGTAAGATTTTATCGTTGCTTTTCAGCATGACTGACTACTCG
>CAXNNH010000304.1:0-3160 GCA_964203325.1 Burkholderiales bacterium
GGAACAATGATGATCGAACCGACGGAATCGGAGTCGAAAGCCGAAATCGACCGCTTTATCGCCGCCATGGAAAGCATCCGTGCCGAGATCGGTAAAATCGAGCAGGGTATTTGGCCAGCGGACAACAACCCGCTGAAGAACGCGCCGCACACGCAGGCCGACGTGGTCGATGCCGAGTGGCCGCATCCCTACAGCCGCGCCGAAGCTGCTTTCCCACTGCCCTGGGTAGCGGAGAACAAGTTCTGGCCAAGCGTAAATCGCATCGACGACGTGTACGGTGACCGCAACCTGTTCTGTGCCTGCGTTCCGCTGGATTAAGGAGTCACTGATTAATGGTCATTTCGAGTGAAACGAGAAATCTATAAAGATTCCTCACTACGTTCGGAATGACAAATTTGTGAAATTGTGAATCATTCGGCTTAGAACGGGGCGGGGCAGGAGAAGCGCATTAGCTTGTTCTGTTCCGGGTGGACGAAGGCGAGCCAATCGGCGTGCAGCAATAGGCGATCGGCCTTGGCCTGCACGGCCGCGCTGGCGTAAAGCGCATCGCCGAGAATAGGGTGACCCAGTGCCAGCAGATGTACGCGCAACTGGTGCGAGCGACCCGTTTCCGGTTGCAGTTCAAGGCGGGAACTGTCGTTGGCCGGGTTGTAAGCGAGTACGCGGTAATGGGTCAGTGAGGGTTTGCCGGAGGTGAAATCCACTTTTTGTAGCGGTCGGTTTGGCCAGTCGGCAATCAGCGGTAAATCGATTTTGCCGCAGGGTGTCGCCAGCGCCCCCTCGACCACGGCCGTATAGCGTTTTTCTATCTGACGTTCCTGAAACAAGATACTTAAGCGGCGATGCATATCCTGGCCGCGCGCCAAAACCATCAAGCCAGAGGTTGCCATGTCCAGCCGATGCACGATTAGCGCTTCTGGTTTTTCTGTCAATTCAGCTTGTACGCGTCGGGCGAGGCAGTCCTGTTTTTCAGCACCGCGTCCTGGGACGGCGAGCAAGCCGTCGGGTTTGTGCACAACGAGCAAAGACGCGTCGGCGTAGACAATTTCGATTTGCTGAGGATCGCGCAGGGCGTGAATAATGGCGGACATAAATGCGGTGGCGGCGAAAACGTTAGTTTCGCACGCTGGCGCGCATTCTTCGCTCCATTGAAAAGCACTTCCTTGGAGAGTCGCGTCAATGCTGGTTCTACAGAGGGTATCTCTGGAGAAGGGCGAAAACAGGTTCTCTCCGGGCAGGTGCTTTGTAGATCAAGCACGGGTGCGGCTTTCAGCCCTGCGCAAGCATTTTTTGCATTTTCTCGTTGCCATCGTTCACCGCAAATGTGTTCGATGACCGCTTAATTGTCGGATTTGTGACAAAGACGTTGTAGAAACATTCGCATAAATTCAGTGGGTTGGCCGCATATCGGAGGTGGCGTTAATCTTGCTTAAGAGGTAAGTATTAGCCAGACCTCTGGAGAAACGCATGAAAGCCAGCGAAATTCAGGCTCTGCTCGACGAGCCGGCCTGTAGCCACAACAGCAAGGAAAAATCCGGTTGCGCTCGCCCGGCGCCGGGCGCTACGGCGGGCGGCTGTTCCTTTGACGGCGCGCAGATTGCCCTACTGCCGATTGCCGATGTCGCGCACATCGTGCATGGCCCGATTGCTTGTGCTGGATCGTCGTGGGACAACCGGGGGACGCGTTCTTCCGGCGTCACGCTTTACCGTATCGGCATGACTACTGACTTATCGGAAACCGATGTGGTGATGGGGCGCGGCGAAAAACGGCTGTTTCTGGCCATCAAGCAGGCGATTGATAGTTATGCGCCAGCGGCGGTGTTCGTCTACAACACCTGCGTTCCCGCCCTGATTGGCGACGACATCGAAGCGGTTTGCCGCGCGGCCAGCGAGCGCTGGGGCACGCCGGCGGTGCCAGTCGACGCGGCGGGTTTTTACGGCACCAAAAACCTCGGCAACCGGCTGGCCGGCGAGGCGATGTTCAAACATGTGATCGGCACGCGCGAACCGGAACCGGCTGCGCCGCGCGCTGACGGGCTGCCGACTTACGACGTCAATCTGATCGGCGAATACAACATTGCCGGCGAGTTCTGGCATGTCGCGCCACTCTTCGATGAACTCGGCCTGCGCATTCTGTGTACGCTGTCCGGCGATGCGCGTTTCCAGCAAGTGCAAACCATGCATCGCGCCAAGGTGAATATGGTGGTCTGCGCCAAGGCGCTACTCAACGTCGCACGCAAGATGCAGGAAAGTTTTGGCATTCCCTTCTTCGAGGGCAGCTTTTACGGTGTCCAGGATGTATCCAACGCGCTGCGCGATTTCGCCCGACTGATTGGCGATCCAGACTTGGCCGCACGCACCGAAGCGCTCATCGCCCGCGAGGAAGCCCAATCGAACGCTGCGTTGGCCTCTTGGCGCGAGCGCCTTAAAGGCAAGCGCGTGCTGCTGTATACCGGCGGCGTTAAATCGTGGTCTATCGTCTCCGCCTTGCAGGATCTCGGAATGAAGGTAGTGGCTACCGGCACGCGAAAATCGACCGAGGAAGACAAGGCACGTATCCGCGAACTGATGGGCGACGAGACGAAAATGCTCGACGAAGGCAGCCCGAAAGCCTTGCTGTCGACCTACCACGAGTACCGTGCCGACATCCTGATCGCCGGCGGGCGCAATCTATACACGGCGCTGAAGGCGCGCATTCCCTTCCTCGACATCAACCAGGAGCGCGAATTCGGCTATGCCGGTTACAACGGCATGGTCGAACTAGCGCGCCAACTGGCGCTGTCGATGGAAAGCCCGGTCTGGGCAGCGGTGCGCAAACCGGCTCCGTGGGCGAAACAGGACGCGGCGTAAGCCAAGCAGCACCCGCTCCGTCATTCCCGCGTAGGCGGGAATCCATAGAGAATTCGCCGAACCTCCGTCGCATAGATTCCCGCCTACGCGGGAATGACAGGGTTTTTGAGGGCTACTGCGTAACTCCAGTCATTTATTTTGGGTACGGAAAAAGCATTAAGCTACGATTTTCCCGTTTCTGACAAAAGTGGGTTTGACCACCTTGGCGATCAGTTGTTTGTCACGGATCTCCACTTTTACCCTGTCGCCAATGGCTACACCGAGTGGCAGGCGGGCCAAGGCAATCGACTCTTGCCGGGTAGGCGAGAAG
>CAXNNH010000305.1:0-3148 GCA_964203325.1 Burkholderiales bacterium
GCCGATCCGAATTTTTGTGCGCCTCCCGAGTAGTAGCCCATCGCCGGCGCATAGAGCGCTAGTTCCATGAATCGATTGAAACCTATCCAGCCGCCGGCCTGTTCGATTTCGTTGGCAATGTGGGCAACCAGTGCGGCGCTATAGGCCAGCGCGTCGGTGTCGGGGGTAGGTAAGGCCATCGTGTTTAGACTGGACTGTTGAATAAGGCGCGCATGATGCGCGCCGGGAAGGAGCTTGGCAAATCGCGTTGCCTTAGCAAGCCGAGCAATAAATCGTTTGAAACCGTTTGAAGAAGAGTATCTGCCATTGTTTCTGCCTGAATTTTATCGAATGAGGGAGGCGCTGATTAATGGTCATTTCAAGTGAAACGAGAAATCTAAATGGTTGATTTTAAAGTTTCCTCACACCATTCGGAATGACAAAAGTGAATAAATCAGCGTTTCCTGAGCAGGGAAAATTACCGTTTTGTGCATTATTCGGCCTTGTGCCGGGTAAAATTCCCCGACTCCATTGAGGAACATTGCCATGACCGATCAAACCATCACCCCCTCTGCCGAAGCGGCCATACTCGCCGAGGCGTTGCCCTATATCAAACGTTTCCACGGCAAAACCATCGTCGTCAAATACGGTGGCAACGCAATGACCGACGAGAATTTGAAGCAGTGTTTCGCACGCGACGTGGTGCTGCTCAAGCTGGTCGGCATGAATGTGGTGGTAGTGCATGGCGGTGGGCCACAAATCGAGAGCTTGCTATCCCGTGTCGGCAAAAAGGGGGAGTTTGTCCAGGGCATGCGGGTCACCGACGCCGAGACGATGGAGATTGTCGAGATGGTGCTCGGTGGCCAGGTCAACAAGGATGTGGTCAACCTCATCAACCACGCAGGCGGTCGGGCGGTGGGCCTGACCGGCAAGGACGGCAGCTTCATCCGTGCGCGAAAATTGCTGCTGCCCAACAAGGATAACGCCGAGATACTGATCGACGTCGGCCAGGTGGGCGAAATCGTGCAGATCGACCCTTCACTGATTGGGCACCTGGAGTCGGGCGGCTTCATCCCGGTGATCGCACCGATTGGTGTCGGCAAGGAGGGTGAAACCTACAATATCAACGCCGACGTGGTCGCCGGCAAGATTGCTGAAGTGTTAAAGGCGGAAAAGTTGGTCTTGCTGACCAATACGCCGGGGGTGCTCGATCAGGCAGGTAGTTTGATTACCGGCATCACGCCGAAGCAAATCGACGACATGGTCGAGGATGGTTCGCTGTCCGGTGGCATGTTGCCGAAGATCGGCTCGGCGCTCGATGCGGCGCGCAACGGGGTGAAGAGTGTGCATATCATCGACGGGCGCGTCGAACACGCCCTGCTGCTGGAGATTCTGACTGACCACGGGGTCGGCACGATGATCAAGAGCCACTAATGCGAGACGTTTCGCGGATCTGGCAAAAAACGTGGCTGTTCGATCTCGACAATACGTTACATAACGCTAATCCGCATATTTTTCCGCACATCAATCGCTCAATGATGGCCTATATCCGCGAACACCTGGGCGTGGATGAAGCCGAAGCAACACGTCTTCGACAACGTTACTGGCAGCGTTACGGTGCCACGCTGCTGGGGCTGATGCGTCACCACGGAACCGATCCTTATCATTTTCTCTGGCACACACACCAGTTTCCCGATCTGGCGCGCATGGTCGTTATTGAGCGCGCTCTGGGAGCGATGTTACGGCGCTTGCCAGGACGCAAAATTGTTTTTTCCAACGCACCGCTGCACTACACCGAGGCGATACTTGAGCTGGCAAGAATTGCTGATCGCTTCGACGCCATTTATACAGTCGAGCGCATTCGCTTTCAGCCTAAACCCGCAGTCGCTGGTTTTCGCTACCTGCTGCGTGCCGAACGGCTATTACCGGCCTGCTGCATTATGGTCGAAGACAGTTTGCCAAATTTGAAAACCGCTAAACGTCTCGGCATGAAAACAGTATGGGTAAGCACCAACACCCACCAACCGCCTTATGTCGATGTAAGGCTGACTTCAATCCTCGATTTGCCACGCCACCTCGCGCGGCTATAATCCGCGAATCCAAAAAACGGCTGGAGAGACAAGTATGGCAAAAGCGGGCGAACGCAAACTGCAAATTCTGCAAACAGTGGCAGCCATGCTGGAAAATCCACTAGGCGAGAAAATTACCACGGCGGCACTCGCTGCCCGGCTGGGGTGCTCGGAAGCGGCGCTCTATCGGCATTTTGCCAGCAAGGCGCAAATGTACGAGGGGTTGATCGAGTTCATCGAATCCAGTCTGTTTGGCGTCATCAACCAGATTTCTGCAGAAGAAGTGCAGGGTTTGGAGCAGGTCGAACACATTCTGGCGTTGTTGCTTGGCTTTGCCCAACGCAATCGCGGGATGACCAAGGTGCTGATTGGTGACGCCCTGGTCAACGAAAATGATCGTCTGCAGGCGCGTATCAACCAGTTGCTGGATCGCATCGAAGCCGCTCTGAAACAGGCGCTGCGTGTTGCTGCAACACAGGATCAACTATCGGTGGACACCGATTTTGCCGTAGTGGCTAACCTCCTGCTCTGCTACGTCATTGGACGCTGGCAGCAATATGTAAAAAGCGGCTTTGCCCGGCAGCCCTTGGGCAAATGGCCACAGCAGTGGGCTATGCTGCAAGTCGCTTGCCTGAGCCAGAAAAGCGGATTGACTGACTAACTGATTCATTGACTGACTGCGTAGTCGCTAGGTCTATTAGAGAACCCTGTACAATTCGCCGTTTCGTGGATTTCCTCGCCCTATTTTCCCCCGTTCTGCGCTCCCAATAATTTAGCCGATGCCGATCTGTGCGCAATATCACGCCAGACGCTGACTGCTTTCACCTGGATTTATACCTATGCGTGCAGCCGTTTCCAGACTCGCATTCATCGACGCGCTAAAGGCTGTCGCGTCGCAATTGATCGTACTGCATCATCTGGCCTTTTACGGCCCGATGTCCGACTTTGCCCAAGATTTGGCCCCCTCGCTGATCTCCTGGCTTAGTCAGGATGCGCGCATTGCCGTGCAGGTGTTTTTGGTGATCGGTGGATTTCTCGCTGCAAAAGCTTTGGCCCCCGATGGCCAGTTGATTGCCGGAAATTTCCACATCGTTGTGTTT
>CAXNNH010000306.1:0-3146 GCA_964203325.1 Burkholderiales bacterium
CCGGTCAGCGATTTGAGACGCGACTGATAACCGTCAAGCTCGGCAAGTGGAGCCTGGCCGGTAATGGCCATCGAACCCGAAGCACGCGGTTCCGTTCCCGTTACATGCCCACGCTTACTGGCCAGATCGCCTGTTAGGTCGCCGACAAAAGCTTCCGGTACGAGGACTTCGACGTCAACCATAGGCTCCAGCACAATAGGATTAGCGGCACGAATAGCTTCGACGGTCGCCTTGCGGCCGGCCGCCGTGAAAGCGACTTCCTTGCCGTCCACCGAATGCGATTTGCCGTCGTAGACGATGACGCGCAGATCGTGTACCGGGAAACCGGCAATGACGCCTTCGTCCAGCGCCTGACGCACACCTTTTTCGACAGCCTGCATGAAAACACCGGGAATGGCACCGCCTTTGACGATGTCGACAAACTCAAAGCCGGCACCGCGTGGCAGCGGTTCGATACGCAGCGCTACTTCGCCGAATTGTCCAGCGCCGCCACTCTGTTTCTTGTGCCGGCAATGACCTTCGGCGTTGCTGGTGATCGTCTCACGGTAAGCGATTTGTGGCGGCTTGGTGTCGAGTTCGAGCTTGTACTGCTGCGACATGCGTGCCATTTTGGCGCGCAAGTGCATCTCGCCCAGACCGCGAATCACTGTTTCGTTGGTCGCCGCGTGGCGTTCGACCTTAAAACAAGGATCTTCGATTTCCAACTTGTGCAATACATCGAACAGGCGTTGCTCGTCGCCCTTGCGTTTGGTTTCCACCGCCAGTCCTTGCATCGGCATTGGAAACTCCAGTGGCTTCAAGTGGATATGATCCTCGTCGTGCGAGTCGTGCAGCACGCAATCGAACTCAATCTCCTCAACTTTGGCTACCGCACCAATGTCGCCCGGCACCAATGCCTCGACTTCAACGTAGTCCTTGCCCTGCAAACGGTAGAGGTGTCCGGCCTTGAACGGCCGGCGACTATCGCCGACCAGCAACGGCGAGTCTTTCTTGATCGTGCCTTGATGCACACGGAAAACACCGAGCTTGCCAATAAAAGGATCGCTGACAATCTTGAAGACGTGCGCCAACACATGTTTTGCGGCGTCTGGTTCAGCGTGGAAGGCGACACTTTCACCCGCCGGTTCGCCGCGATAAAAGGGCGGCGGGTTGCCTTCGGCCGGATTGGGAGCCAGTTTCGCCAGAGCGTCGAGCAATTGTGGGATACCGGCACCCGTTTTCGCCGAAACGAAAAGGATGGGAATCAGGTGCCCGGCGCGTAGCGCCTTCTCGAAAGGCGCGTGCATTTCCTCCAGGCTGGGATCGACGCCCTCGTCCAAATAACGTGCCAGCAGGTCTTCGTCTTCCTCGACGATCTGGTCGATCAGCGCGCGGTGCGCAGCGGCTACCGACTCAAAGTCGCTTTCGCCGTCATCATGCCCCAGCAGTTCGACCACTTCCTGGCCTGCGTGGGCGGGCAGATCGAGCAGCATGCACTCGCGACCGAAGCGCTCGCGAATATCGCCAACCAGCGCTGGTAAATCAACGTTATCGGCGTCGATTTTGTTGATGACGACCATCCGGCACAGGCCGCGAGCCGCCGCCAGTTTCATCATCCGTTCAGTCGATAGCTCGATGCCTGTCTGTGCGTTAATGACGACCAGCGCCGTATCGACAGCAGCCAGCGCGCCTATTGCCTGACCAGCAAAGTCGGGATAACCCGGCGTGTCGATCAAATGCACCTGCGCGCCTTGCCAAGTAAAACTGACCAGCGCGGAATTAAGAGAATGGCCGAATTCTTTTTCCTGCGGATCGAAATCGCAAACGGTATTACCTTTTTCGACAGCCCCCCGGCTTTCGATAGCCCCAGACGCAGCCAGCAGGCTTTCGGCGAGGGTAGTTTTACCGGCCGCGCCGTGCCCGACCAGGGCTACAGCGCGAAGATTGACGGTGGCGTTCTGGCCCATTCTTATCTCCATTGATATCGAACGCACTCTCGGAAGTATCCCGAAGAGCAATTGACTAAAAAAAGCAACCTGAGATTCTACACGTGGCAGCGCCTTAGCGGATGCACCACTTTGTCCAAAGCACGTCGGAGAAGCAGCAGCGTGGTAAACTTTGTGCTCCCCAAAACCCTCTCCGATTGAACCTCGATATGTTTTCAGGAATCATTGCTGCCGTCGGCCGTATTACCCATCTCACCCCGCGCAACGACGGGACTCCTACCGTGCGCCTGACAGTCGACGCTGGCAGTCTTGATCTGGCCGATGTCGCGCTCGGTGACTCGATCGCCTGCAACGGCGTTTGTCTGACCGTCGTCGAAAAACAGGGCAACAGCTTTGGCGTCGATGTCTCACCCGAATCCTTGTCCTGCACCGTCGGCTTGGCCGAGCCGGGCGACATCAATCTTGAAAAGGCTTTATGCCTTGCTGATCGCTTGGGCGGCCATCTCGTTTCCGGCCACGTCGATGGCGTCGGCGAGGTGCTGCGCTTCGCTCCGGTCGGCGATGGCGACGATAGCTGCCATCTGCTGGAAATTCGCGCCCCGCAGGATCTGGCCAAATACATCGCCCGCAAAGGCTCGATCACCATTGATGGCGTCAGTTTGACGACCAATGCGGTAGACAACGCCACGTTCACCATCAACCTGATTCCCCATACGCTGGCCGCCACCACGCTCAAGCGCCTGCAACCCGGTAGTCGGGTCAATCTGGAGGTCGATCTGATCGCACGTTATGTGGAACGGATGCTTGGCTAGCAAACACGGTCAATTGCCTCCTCTACAAGCCGCGCCTATGCTCGATCTACAGAGCACCTGCCCGGAGAGCAAGTGTTTACGCCACTCTTCAGGCAGAGGGTCTGTAGATCGTTTATCCATGCGCCTCTCCAGCCATCTCCCTTCGGAAAAGCCTTCAAAACCGCTGCGTAGCTGGTAGTCATTTAACGAGAAAATGCGAACCACCCAGTCACCCAGTTCACCAAGAGGCACCAAGTTAAGGCCCTGTTTTCTTGGTGAAACTTTGTGTCCTTGGTGACTGGGTGGTGAGACTTTATCCTTGCTTTTCTACATGACTGACTATTAGCTTGGCCCAATCAGGCGAAATTTTCGGCGGCGGCGCGGTAGTGGGGCATCGCTTCGGCGGGCCGTTCGGTTTGCTCAAAGAGTC
>CAXNNH010000307.1:0-3142 GCA_964203325.1 Burkholderiales bacterium
CAAATAGAGTTCGTGCAGATTGGCGTTAAACAGCAGGTCGACGACGGTGACCAGTGCAGCAACGATCAAGATGAAGACCGGGATGCGGATTTCGTGCGGAATAAAGTTGCGCAGACTGGCGATAGCCACCCCGGAGAGCGCCATGACGACGATGGTGGCTAGGGAAAGCATGACGCCATTCACCAGGTTGGTGGTCACCGCGAGTAGTGGGCACAGGCCGAGGATCTGGATCAGGCTGGTATTTTGCTTCCAGATGCCGTTGGCAGCGATTTGGCGGAATTCTTCACGGGTCATGGTGGCATCTCCCTTTATGGAGTCGCAAGTAGCTGTTCGTGGTTTTCGGCAACGTATTGGGCGGCTTTACGCACGGCCTTAATTACGGCCCGTGGAGTGACGGTGGCTCCGGCGTTTGCGTCAAAGTAGCCGCCGTCTTTTTTGACTTTCCATTCACGACTGCTCATGCTCAGCGGTGATTGGCCGTTGAACTGGGTAATCCACGGGCGTTGTTTGTTCTTGTCTTTTTTCGGTTCGATGTAATCGCCCAAGCCAGGCGTTTCTTTGTGCTGCGTGACACGCACGCCGGCTAGCGTGCCGTTCACGTTGATGGCTAGCAGGAGGCGGATTTTTCCGGCGTAGCCATCCGGGGCCACGGCTTCGAGAACCAGCGCGCTGCTTTGTCCGTTCTTTCGTGCGCGATAGACCGTCGATGTTTCATCAAGCCCGAGTAATGAACTAGCCTGAATGGTCACGGTATCATTCAGCAAATCGTTGTCGTAGGCGCTGCCTGGTAATACTTCATTGATGAGTTTCATTTTTTCCTCGGCCGCCGAGGCTTCAAGCGCTGGCTTGGTCCAAATATTGACGCCGGAGAGCAAGGCCGTAAATATCACGACAAAGAAAAAAAGAATCGTTGCGGTGCGCACCGCCATTTGGGGCGCGCTAGGCTGTTTGGGAGTATGTGTCATTGCCCCCCCTTGTGCGCGGATGGGTCGACGGAGCGCCGTCCAAAAATGGGAGGCTGCGTATAAATATCGATCAGCGGCACGCAAATATTCATCAACAGCACGGCAAAGGCGACGCCGTCTGGATAGCCACCGAAAACGCGAATGATATAGGCCAGCACGCCGGCCGAAAATCCGAAGATCAGTTTTCCCTTCGGTGTGGTGGAACCCGAAACCGGGTCGGTGACGATGAAGAAAGCACCGAGCATGGCACCACCCGACAGGAGGTGGAACAAGGGGTTGGCAAAGTGGGCAGGATTCCACAGCCAGAGGGCGCCGGAGAGTAGCGACAAGCCGGCGATGAAACCGGCGGGTGCGTGCCAATTAATGACTTTGCGTTGCCAGAGCCATAGACCACCGAGCAGGTAGCCGCCGGTCACCCACTCCCAACCGCGACCGGCGAAGTTACCGAAAACGTTCTGGTTGGCCAGTAGGGCAGGTACGTCGACACTACCGTCGCCAAGCTTGAGCGCCGTTTTGATGGTGTCAAGCGGCGTGGCTCCGCTCATCGCGTCGACACGCGGCAACAGGCCAAAGACGACTTGGAGTTGTTCGCTAAAGCTTAACTGCAGACCGATGGCCGGCCACTGGCCCATCAGTGCCGGAAAAGAGACGATACACACCGCAAAGGCGATCATCGCCGGATTGAACGGGTTTTGACCGAGGCCACCGTAGAGGTGTTTGGCCACCACGATGGCGAAGAGAACACCGACGACTATCAACCACCACGGTGCGAGCGGCGGGAAGGTTAGGGCAATTAGCCAGGCACTGACGATGGCGCTGCCATCCAGCAAAAACAGTTTCAAGGGTTTGTTGACCAACATCAGCATGAAGGCTTCGCTGGCCAGTGCGGTCAGGGTCGCGATGCTTAATTGAAGCAGAATGATCGGGCCGAACATCCAGACGTAAGCGGCGATGCCGGGCAGCAGAGCAGCCAACACCTGCAGCATGACGCGCTGGACGCTGGTGTTTTTCAAGAAATAGGGCGGCGTGGTGAAATCCATCATTGGCTGGCCTGTTCTTGTGTGGCGCGGTCAGGGGCGGCGGCGATTTTTTCGGCTTGTTCGGCTTGTAAGGGCGCGCGGCGGGCTTCGATTTCGGCTATTTCTTTCTTCTGGGCCACGGTAAGCGTTTGTTCTTCGGTGTTCTTCGGTTGCACGCTTTCGCGCTGGGCGCGAGCGCGCTGCATGGCGGCGGCGATGGCGGCCTTTTTAGCCGCTTCGGCGGTGGGTGCTTCGACCGTTGCGGTTGCGCTAGTAGTGCTTGTAGCGTCGATAGCAGACACGCTTTCCGGGGTGGCCGCTTCTGTCTTTTTGGTCGCCATTTTGGCGGCGGCGGCTTTGGCCAGCCGTTCGGCCTTCTCGGCTTTTTCCCGCTCGTCGCGCAGGTTGCGGAACTCAAAGCGTGCTTTTGCGGCGTCAGCCTGTTTCTTTTCCCGTTCGCGTGCCCAGATTTCGCTCTTGGCGAAACGAAAATACTGGACTAACGGAATGCGCGAGGGGCAGACGTAGCTACAACAACCGCATTCGATGCAATCGAAAATGTTGTATTCCTGCGTTTTCCCAAAATTTTTGGCGCGTGCAAACCAGTACATTTCGAAGGGTTGCAGTTCGTGCGGACAAGCTTCGGCACAGGAGCCACAGCGGATGCAGGGCATCTCCGGTGCCTTGGGCGGAAAGAGTGTTGGCGATCCGGCAATGATGCAGTTAGTGGCCTTGACGATAGGGGCGTCCAGGCTGGGCATTTCAAAACCCATCATCGGGCCGCCCATCAGGTAGCCATTGGTATCGGCTTTCGGCTGGCCGAGGGCGACGAATTCCCTCAGTGGCGTGCCAATCAGGACTTCCCAGTTGCGCGGTCGCTCAACGTTGCCCGCCAGCGTGACAATGCGCGAAATGACCGGTTCGCCCAAGGCGATAGCGCGGTAGGCGGTGTAAGCCGTGGCGACATTGAAGCACTGCACGCCAAGATCGGTGGAGCGTTTGCTGGCCGGGACTTCCTTGCCCGTAAGGACACGGATCAGTTGTTTGGCTCCGCCGGCTGGGTAGCGGGTCGGAATGGCGATCACTTCAAAATTCTCGCCGAGCGCCTTAACCGCTTGCTGCATCACGCTAACGGCTTCCGGTTTATTGTCCTCAATG
>CAXNNH010000308.1:0-3136 GCA_964203325.1 Burkholderiales bacterium
CAATAACCTGTACATTTGACTCGCCGGATTTGGGCGCGCTACTTCGTTGCAAATCGCTTGTGTGGCTTGCCACACGGCGCGCTTTGCGCCTTGCATCGCCTCCCAAACCAGCGGCCAAATGTCCAAGTTATCTCCTTACAGGCTCTAAGCCTGGCGGGATTTAGCCATCGGCGGATTTTTGGCGAAATACTTTTTCATGCCAGACAGGATGGCTTCGGCCATTTTGTCTTGGTAATCGTCGTCGTTCAGGCGCTTTTCTTCTTGCGGATTGGAAATAAACGCGGTTTCGACCAGAATCGATGGAATGTCCGGCGCCTTGAGAACGGCAAAACCGGCTTGCTCGACACCCGCTTTGTGCAGGGTATTGATCGTACCCAACTCGCCGAGCACCGCTTTGCCGAATTTCAGGCTATCGCTGATCGTTGCCGTTTGCGACAGGTCGAGCAGCGTGCGCGCCAGCATCGGGTCCTTGACGTCGATATTGACGCCACCAATCAGGTCGGCAGAATTTTCCTTCTGCGCTAGATAACGCGCTGCCGAGCTTGAAGCGCCACGTTCGGAGAGAACAAAAACCGATGAACCACGCGCATCGGGTCTGACAAAAGCGTCGGCGTGTATCGACACAAAGAGGTCCGACTGAAGGCGTCGGGCTTTTTGCACGCGAACGTTGAGCGGCACGAAAAAGTCCGAATCACGCGTCAATACGGCACGCATATTGGGTTCGGCGTCAATTTTGGCTTTCAACCGTTTGGCTACCGCCAGCGTCACATTTTTCTCGTAACTGCCGCCGCGCCCGACGGCGCCGGGATCTTCACCGCCGTGGCCCGGATCCAGGGTAATGGTCACCATGCGATTAACCAGCGGCTTACCGCCGCGTTTAGGCTCGACTTTGTGTTCGCTGCTACCTGAAGTCGGATACTGTGGCTTGCTCGTGGACGGCATATCGCCCATCAGTTGTTCGATCTCCTTTTGGTCCAGCAGAGCCAACAGCGGATCGGGCGGATTCAGGGGATAAACGTCAAGCACCAATCGGCGCCGATATTCGCCAGCCGGCGGCAACATGAAAACCTGCGGACGCACTTCGTTTTTCAGCTCCATGACCAAGCGCACCACACCCGGCTTGTAGCGTCCGGCGCGAAGCAGACGAATATTCGGATCGTCATCGGCGATCTTGCCGGCCAGTCCTTCCAGCACGCTGTTTAACTCGACGCCTTCCAGATCGACCACCAGGCGCTCCGGATTACTGACGGTGAAATGCGAATATTTGAGCGGTGTATCGTGCTCGATGGCAACCCGAGTGTAGTCAGCGGCCGGCCACACACGAACAGCGAGAATGCTGGGCATTTTGTTGCTGGCGGACATCGCGACGGGGGTGACTTGCAGCAGCAGCGACGCACCGACAAACTTGAGCAGCGCACGACGCCCGCTCAGAATACGGGGCAGTTCACCCGACGGACAGGTGCTTAAGGCAACAACGCCTGAAGAGCGTTCAGGCATCGCTCCCCCTGTTCACCGGCAGCGACCAGCTCAAGCACGCGGCCGTCGCCCACAAAATGAAAATCGAGGGTGAGATCGGCGGACGGCAGATAACCCGCCGCCTTTTCAGGCCACTCAACCAAGCATACGGCATCGTCACGGAAATATTCGCCCAGCCCCGCATCGTCAAACTCTTCAGGATAATTGAACCGATAAAAATCAAAGTGATACCAGTATAAGCTCGAAACTACGTAAACTTCAACCAGTGTATAAGTTGGGCTTTTCACCGGCCCGCTATGCCCCACGGCGCGCAGCAGGGCGCGGGTCAGCGTTGTTTTTCCTGCGCCCAAATCGCCGGTTAGCCAGATCACCAGGCCGGGAACGAGCAATGGCGCCAGTTGGCGACCCAGCGCAATGGTTGCCGCTTCGTCGGGCAAATTCAAGGTGAGACTAGGTTTATGCTGCGGGTGCGCTGTCGAGTGTACTGCCGGTAGCGATTCGCTATGATCCAGGCTATGCAAGAGAAAAACTCCGAAAAAAACGCCAAAACTGCCAAAACTGACCGCTGCGATCCGCTTGAGCGCCCACCGGTTGCGTTGGCGGAAGGCACCGAGTGGCCGCAAGGTGGCGCACTGGTTCAGAAAATCAAGGCTTGGGGACAAGAACTGGGCTTTGCCGAACTCGGCATCAGCGGCACCGACCTTCGCCAAGCAACGCCAAAACTACTGCGTTGGCTGGAGTTAGGTTACCACGGCGAAATGGATTATATGGTCAAACACGCGCACCTGCGTGCTGCGCCGTCCGCCCTGGTTCCCGGCACGCGCGCGGTCATCTCGGCCCGCCTGCCCTATTGGCCGGAAGCGGCGCCGGCCGCGCAAATACTGGCGAACGGCGATCTCGGCTATGTCTCGCGTTATGCACTGGGCCGCGACTACCACAAGACGCTGCGTAACCGTTTGCAGAAACTCGCCGACTTGATCACACGCGAAGTTCAAGCGCTCGGCCTGACGGAGCCTTTTGCCTACCGCGTTTTTTCCGATTCGGCGCCGGTCATGGAAGTTGAATTCGCCCGCCAAGCCGGTATCGCCTGGCGCGGTAAGCACACGCTTTCGCTGACCCGCCAAGGGTCGTGGCACTTTCTCGGGGAGATTTACACCACCCTACCACTACCGCCCGACCCGCCGATGGGCGAGCACTGCGGCCATTGCCGGCGCTGCCTGGAGGCCTGCCCGACAGCGGCCATCGTTGCGCCTTACGAAGTCGATGCCCGGCGCTGCATTTCCTACTTGACCATCGAATGGCCGGGAGCGATTCCGCTTGAACTGCGACCGTTGATCGGCAACCGTATCTACGGCTGCGACGATTGCCAGATCTGCTGTCCGTGGAACCGCTTCGCCCAGACCGGCGACCGCGACTTTGCCGTGCGCAATGGACTCGACCGGACGCCGCTCGCTGAACTCTTCGCCTGGAGTGCGTCGGAATTCGACACCCGCCTGGCCGGTAGCCCGCTGCGGCGTATTGGGCACGAACGCTGGTTGCGCAATATCGCGGTGGCGCTGGGCAACGCCGCCGCCGCACCGAGCTACGTTACCGCCCTAACGTCCCGTAGCGATCACCCCTCCGCCCTGCTGCGCGAACACATTGCCTGGGCGCTGGCAGA
>CAXNNH010000309.1:0-3136 GCA_964203325.1 Burkholderiales bacterium
AGACCGCCGAACTATAGCCACCGAACTACCCCAACGAGTCGAGTTGGATCCGCATGAGGACACTCGGTAGTCAGGTAGCTGATTCGGCGAGCTTTTGATAAACAAAGGCCGTCAGGGCGATGGCCATGTCGTTGGGTAAGCCGGCAAAGCGCAGGCCGTGCAGGAAATCGCCGGCGTCGTCCTTCGATACGGAGCAGACGGTCGCGTCGATGGTCATATAAAACTCGATATCCCTAATAAAAATACGAAACTTGATGGCCAGAAGGTCATTTTTTTCGCCTAATTTTCGCTTGGAAGACAGTAGAGCACCGCCAATACTGATATTGGTTAACAAGCCCGGCACGGCAACGGTTTTCGTATCTTCAGGAATTGAAACGGTGCAAATAATTCTGGCGTTAACCCTCTCGCCGGAACGGACCACCAAACCACGGACTTGCGACGGATAGCTAAGATGCAAATGCGGGTAAGGAACGTTAGCCGCTCGAATGACGTTGGAAGTGAATGCATAGGCGTTTTTTCCTGAAAAGAAACGCACGACAAACGCCTGCCCTTCCTTGATGTAACAAAGATTGCCTTCTTGCTGCGGCGCCGTAACCAGTACACTTTTTCCTTTGTGATAGCCGATCAGCTTGACGTAATAACGATTTTCGGTTTGTTCCGCGTGTGTCTGTATCTGAAAGGGATCGCCGATGCCCAGCTTGATGTCATCAAGGGAAACCGAACGTTCGGCGGGTTGTTCACTCTTGGCACGCTCGGCTGTTTCGTCATCGCTGCGCCGGTGAGGCGTCCCAACGTCGCCACCATGAGAATCCCGATAAAGTCCTTTTTCAGCCAATCCATCAAGCTGCGATTGCGTTTCAACGACGAAACCGCGCTTGAGAAGAAGTTGCCTGTCACCGTTATAAACCGGCCACGGCAAGGGTTTTCCAATATCGATGTCGCTCTTGCGGATAGGGATATAGCAAGTTTGTTTTATCATCGAAGTAGCCGGAATGTTTGACTTAAGCCGACATTATAGGCAACAAAAGCCTTTTTCAACACATCGTACAGCCCAATGATGTCCATAAAAAAGCCCGCAAGCGCGGGCTTTTCTCAGAAGCAAAGCCTTCGATTAGCGATCACCAAAGGTGCGACGGTTACCGTTGGCGGCGGCAGGAGCCGCACGACTTGGCTTTCCTCCCTCACGATGCGGCGCACGGGCAAAACCGTCGTGCTTCGGCGCACCCGGCTTGGCGAAATGGCCTTCGTTACGTCCTGCCGGCTTGCCGTAGCTACGGTTTTCGCCCCCTTTCCAGCCACCACCTGGCTTGCCCCCGCGCGGTGCTCCGCTGGGTGGACGACGGGTCGGCTCATGACCGATCACCACTTCGACCGGAATCATCTGCTTGGTAAAACGCTCGATTTTCTTCACGTTAAAGTGTTCGGCATGATTAACCAGCGAGATGGCCAGCCCATTACGCCCGGCACGACCGGTACGACCGATGCGGTGCACGTAGTCTTCAGCGAATTTCGGCAAGTCGTAGTTGAAAACGTGGGTAATCGTCGGCACGTCGATACCGCGTGCAGCGACATCGGTGGCTACCAGAATCTGCACTTGACCACGGCGCATGGCCGTTAGCGTGCGGTTGCGCGCGCCCTGGTGCATGTCGCCGTGCAGTGCAGCGGCGTTGAAACCGGCAATGTTCAGACGATCAGTAATGGTGTCGGCGTCGCGCTTGGTCGCGGTAAACACCACCGCCTGATCGATCGTCGTGTCACGCAGGAGATGGTCGAGCAGGCGATTTTTATGCGACAAATCGTCGACAAAGTGCATGCGCTGTTCGATATTGTCGTGCTTGGCCGAAGAAGCATCGACCTGGATCAGCAGTGCGTCGCGGGTCATGCGGCGTGCCATCTGGCCGACCATACCATCCAGCGTGGCCGAGAAGAGCATGGTTTGACGCGAAGCCGGTGTGGCCATGACGATTTTTTCGATGTCGTCGATGAAGCCCATGTCGAGCATACGGTCGGCTTCGTCAAGGACGAGAACCTGCAGATTCGAAAAATCGATTTTGCCTGATTCCATGTGATCAATCAGACGTCCGGGTGTGGCCACCAGAATTTCCGGGTTGCGCGACAAAAGTTCCATCTGCTTCGGGTAAGGCATACCGCCCAGAATAGCGACGGCCCGCAAACGGCGAACGTTGGCGCCATATTTTTCCGTCGCCGCCGTCACCTGCTGGGCCAGCTCGCGGGTCGGAGTGAGCACCAGCATTTTCGGCTGCGCCGGCTGGAAACGCGGACGGTCATTACCACGCGAGCGGGCCGATTGACGCTCCTGATTCGGCGTGCGTGGCGCTCCCGGCACGAAAGCCGGACGTTCCTGCGAGGCAAACATATGCAGCGCCGGCAGCACGAAAGCGGCGGTTTTACCCGAGCCGGTTTGCGAGGAAACCATCAGGTCGCGCCCTTCGAGGGCGGCGGGAATGGCTTGCGCCTGAACGGGGGTCGGTTCGGTGTAACCCGAATCGGTCAAAGCTTTAAGAAGGTCGGGATGAAGGCCAATTTCTGCAAAAGTCATATATCTCTTTCCGATGGAACAGCGTCGCACTGCCGAAAAACGACGTGCGGGCGCAATAAAAATGCAACGCCAACCAACGAAATAGCTGAGAGTGACTCGGAAGGAGTTCAGCACTATTCGGCACAAAAGCTTGTGCCAGTGCGGTGTTCAATGAATCGACACCAGAAGGCAGGGGGGCTTTAGCAGTGTGGCCAGTACGGCGGCCAGGTTCGCGATGCGCATAATGTGGAGCAGACAAACAAGATGCTGCAACGCACAAAGGGCGATTATACCGATCCTCGGTGCTTCCGTCGAATTTTTCGGCAAGGTGCCGTGCGGAGACGTATAAAAATCACCACTCTTTTGTGCAGAGACGCGCGGCCGTGGTCTGGCCTACAACTGTTCGAGCATATCGGTTTCTAGTCGAACGCGACTGGCACTTTCGCGCAAGTCGCCGCCGCTAATCAAAAATATGTCTTCAACGCGCTCGCCCAACGTAGCGATCTTGGCCGTGTGCAGATTTGCGCCGTGTTGGGCCAGAATGCTGGCCACGGTGTAAAGCAGGCTGGGTTTGTCGGAAGTAACAATAGAAAGCAC
>CAXNNH010000310.1:0-3121 GCA_964203325.1 Burkholderiales bacterium
CTCCACCGAACGGATTCGGGCACTGGGATGGCGCTCTGTTGGCGAGTGCCTTGGGGGTAGCCGCGTGGCGCGTATGGGAACTGTTGCGCATTGAAGGCATTTGCCTGGCGCGTCGGCGTTCCTGGTGCGTCAGCCGGGACCCCGACTTCGCCAGCAAGGCGGCTGACGTCGTCGGGCTTTACCTTGCTCCGCCCGAAAACGCCCTCGTGTTCAGCGTCGATGAGAAGCCGTCCATTCAGGCCATTACCCGCCCCACGGGCTATGTACCGGCTGGGAAAAAGGTCGTGCCAGGCGACAAGAGCACCTACCAACGCAATGGCACAACCCATCTCTTTGCCGCCCTCGACATCGCCACCGGCAAAATCATCGGCCAAACGAAGCAGACCAAAACCCGCAAGGACTTCCTGGCCTTCATGGATGAGGTCGTGGCCTCTCTGGCCACCGGCAAGGTACTGCACGTCGTTATGGATAACCTGGCCACCCACAAGAATTGTGACGAATGGCTGGCCGCGCATCCAAATGTGACGTTTCACTACACCCCGACCTCCGCCAGTTGGCTGAATCAGGTGGAAATCTGGTTCGGCATCTTCACCCGCAAGTCGCTCAAGGGGGGGAGCTTCGCCAGTGTTGATGCCTTGGTCAGCCACATTTCCGCCTACATCTCGGCCTATAACCAAAACCCGGTTCCTTTCGTCTGGAAAAAGCGACAGGTCCACGGAACTCAACTTCGCAATACGGCCAGAAACTTCGCGAATTAAACACTAGCAACCTATTTGCGGTACAACGTACCAACATCAAGCGATGTTGTGCGACATAATCTGTCGCAGTCGATTGATACGATAAAAGTTCAAAAGATCAAGACCTCGACTAGGAGTGGTGAGCCGCCGGCTCGCACACCAGAGTAAAAACCACCATGACCCAACAGATTTCCATCGACCTCGACAATCCCGGCTTTCAACTGGAGAAGCGCGAGTATCCGCCCGCGTATCTACTCCATTTTGAGCAAAAGGACGGCGAGTTGCGCAGCAAGGTGTGCATTACGCTGTCGCCGGTGACCTTTACGGCTTTGTTGAACGAGGGGCAAGCCTTGCTGCCTTGTCCAGAGCCTTGTCTGAGCGCTCCGGTCGAAAACGCCGCCTGGCGCGAGGCTGCCTGGCCGCTCTATCGGCTGCAAGACCGCGACTGGCAGTTGTTGGTGCGCGAAGTAAGGAGCGATGCCTTGATCCATGTGCTGTGGCTGATGGAGGATCTGGAACTGGCGCGCCGGGTGATGCGGAATTTTTCCGAGCAGGCGGCGGCGATGCTCACCGAGGGTTTGATCGCCCGCTTTGCCAGACGCGCGCCGGACAAGGCGTCGGCCGACAATCTGCAGGACGCCCGCGACTGCCTGCGCGAGGTGCTGGATATCCTTGCTCGTTTGCAGGCCGAAAGTCAAATTGAAGGGAGTTTCTGACCATGAGACTATCTGTCATTGAACCCAGCAAACTCGATCCGCATCTGCAATTGCTGGCGACGCTGTTCCTGGTGCTGCAACAGATACGCCGCGAAGGCTTGATGTCCATCGAGAGCGATATCGATCAGCCGCGCAAGTCTGAGTCGTTTACCTCCATCGCCCCCTTCGACGAGGCCAATGCGGCGATCTATACCGTCGTCTGCGATGCCTTGCGCCTGATGGTCAGCGGCAATCTGGACCTCGGCGACATGACCCGTTACCTCACTGCGGCACGCAAGACGGCGGGGCTGGCAGCAGAACAGCACAGCTTGTTCGACGTGCTGGAACTGACGCTGCTTTCGGTATTGAATGGTGCGGCACCGCAAGTCGCGGTGGAGTTCGGCCGCCAGGGCGTTCCGGCCAGCGTCAAACCGGGTTTTACCGAGTTCGAGGATTTCCTGCGCAAGAAAAGCACGCTGATGAGGCGTGCCGAGACGGACAAGGCGCTGGAAACCTTCTTTGCGGGCTTGGGCGAGTCATAGACGGGTGGCGATGGCGTAGCTGTCAACGGCGATTTAAAACTGATACCCCCCAAACTTTTGACTGTGCGCGGGTGGGGCCTCCTTCCGGGCGTGAACCATTCCGGCCTGCCTTTGATTTTTCAGGCGATAGCTTTCGCCGGCAATCGGCGCGATCCGCGCATGGTGTAGCAAGCGATCCAGTAGCGCTGCGGTCAGCGTCGCATCCTGAGCGGAGGTGGTATCCCACTGACCAAACGGCAAATTGCGGGTGACGATCAGGCAGCCTTTCTCGTAGCGGGTAGCGATCACCTGGAAGAAGAGATTGGCCTGTTCGCCGTTCCTTGCCCTGTTACGTTGCACTGGCGGACAGTGGACTCGAGATCGGGACGACGTACGCGAAGGATGTGGCCCTCGTCCTGCACGGCGGGCATCCCTGGGTGCCATGTCTCTGGGCGGACGTCGAAACCACGCCTGTCGGCACCGTGGCTCCTCGAATTTTTCCGAGTCTTGAAATCCTGCATTGTTTACCCTCAACTCTTCAAAGAGTCGAATTTCATCCCATAAAAGACCAACTGCGCATTGCCCCGTTCCACGCGGTGGTGGACCATGCGGCGCTCGGCACGGTTTCCTTCCTCGGACTGCACGGCCTGTTCAGACAGTTTTTTCTCGATCAGCAAAACGGCTAATTGTTTGTTGGCCTGTTGGCTACGATGGGTTTGCACCTTGAGGCTAATGCCGCTGGGTAGGTGCGTGGCGCGAACGGCCGAATCGGTTTTATTAACGTGCTGTCCGCCCGGTCCCGAGGCGCGGCAGGTTTCAAAACGCAAATCGTCGACCTTGATCGGGCGCTGTTCTGCGGGGAGATCGCCCAACAGGGCTAGGCCAATGAACCAGTTTTTACGCTCGTGCCGGGGTCGATAAGGACTTTGGCAAACCCACTTCAGCGTTCCCGACCAATGCTGCGCCAAGGCTCCGGCTTGTTCCCCCTCTAGGGCTAACAGCAGAGAGCGGTAGGTGCCCGCATGCGAACCGCTCAGATGCTCGACTACCTCCACTGAAATATCGCGCGCTTTCGCTTCGCGCATAATTTGCCCAAGCGCCTTGGCAACGGCCAGCTCACATTCTGCCGGCCCTTGCGACGAGGAAAGTTGCAGCAAAATCATGATGA
>CAXNNH010000311.1:0-3114 GCA_964203325.1 Burkholderiales bacterium
CATGTGGTTTATGAGCGTGGCGAGCACGCGCACGGGCCGCTTCTGTAAGGTCGATGCCAACCGGGGCGCGATGCCGCCCTTCCCTCAAACTACAAGTTCCGTACCCACTGCCCGGAGAGCCGCGCCAATAGGCGTTCTACAGACCTATACGCGGGAGATCTTTTAAATACGGGCCTCTCCAGAGGGGTCCCTTGTCGATGCCCCTCTGGCGCGGCTTGCAGCCCGGTGACTGTCAGCGCGCCTCACGCTTTCATCTCCATGCCCTGCAGGATCGCTGCCGCCAGCACCTCGCCGGTTTGCGCTCCCGAGACGGCCAGACGGCGCTGGATCATGAAGAAAGGAACGCCGTTCGTCGCCAATCCGCGCACCTTGTCGGCCAGTGACTTGACCTGTTGCGTGCCTTCCTGGCTTTCCAGATAGGCGCTGACATCGGCCTTCCGGTCACCGCATTCCGCCGCAATCTCGGCCAGGGTGGCAATATTGCCGATGTCTTCGCCGCGCTGGAAGTAGGCAACGAACAGACGTTCAACCAGTGCCGCGATTTCCAGCGGTCGATGACCGATCGACTGCGCACGGTAAAGCAGGCGGTGCGCGTGCAGGGTGTTGGGGCGCAGCACGATACGCTCGAAGTTGAATTCGACGCCGGCCGCTTGCCCAGCTTCGGCAATCTCTCTCTGCAACTGCAGCACCTTCACCACGCCGCCAAATTTGGCTTCGAGAAAGGCGCGATAAGGCTCGCCCTGCGGCGGTGTATTGGGGTTGAGAAAATACGGCAACCAGTTGAACTGAAAGTGTAAAGCGCTCTCTGGCTGCTTGGCCTGCACCAGCGCAACCGCCTGCGCCAGACGGTGCTTGCCAATGAAACACCAGGGGCAGACGAGGTCGGAAACGATGTCGATGGCAACGTTCATGGGAATCGATCTTGAGAATAAGGAGAAAAAAAATTGAGCGCTGGCCGTCAAGACTTTTTCTGGTTCTTGCATGCAGCGCATCGGCGAAAGAACAGGAGCGAAATTATCGTCCTATTTATCGTCCTATTCACGCCCGCTCGTGCATTTCCAGCACAAGCAATGAGTTATGCTTGCAAAAAACGTAAGTCTAAAGGAGGAGATATGTTTCAAGTTCGTATCCATGGCCGTGGTGGCCAAGGGGTAGTAACGGCGGCTGAGATGCTGTCGATTGCGGCATTTGAGGAAGGCCGCCACGCGCAGGCTTTCCCCAGTTTTGGTTCGGAGCGCATGGGCGCGCCGGTGGTCGCCTTCTGTCGCATCGCCGATAAAGAGATCCGCTTGCGCGAACCGATTATGGAGCCTGACGCGCTCATCATTCAGGATCCGACCCTGCTGCATCAGGTCGACGTCTTTTCCGGCTTGAAAGAAGGCGGTTATATTCTGATCAATACCAGTCGCAGTTTTGACGAGCTGGGCTTGGGTGACTTTCTGCGCAACTGGCCGCACGAACGCCTGTGCACAGTGGCCGCCACCGAGCTTGGCATGAAGCATGTTGGGCGGCCAATGCCCAATGTGCCGCTGCTCGGCGGCTTTGCGGCGGTCTCGGGCGTCATTCAGCTTCAATCCGTCATCAAGGCGATCAACGCCCGCTTCCAGGGCAAGATCGCCAGCGGCAACGCTGCGGCGGCAAGCGAAGCTTTTGACATCGTGCGCGCCGAAATGGCCGCAGCGCGGAAAAAAATAGAGGAGGCGGCTCATGCTTAAACAGACTGAAGGTTCGCACGCCGTTGCCGAAGCCGTTGCCTTGTGCCGTCCCGAGGTGATTTGCGCCTACCCTATCTCACCGCAAACGCACATCGTCGAGGGACTCGGCGAAATGGTCAAAGCCGGCGAATTGACCGACTGCGAATTCATCAACGTCGAATCCGAGTTCGCGGCAATGAGTGTGGCGATTGGCGCGTCGGCCGCCGGTGCCCGCTCCTACACGGCAACTGCCTCGCAGGGGCTGCTGTTCATGGTCGAGGCCATTTATAACGCTTCCGGTCTCGGTCTGCCGATTGTGATGACCGTCGCCAACCGCGCCATCGGCGCCCCGATCAATATCTGGAACGACCATTCCGACTCGCTATCGCAACGCGATTGCGGCTGGATACAGTTGTTTGCCGAGACCAATCAGGAAGCGCTCGATCTGCACATTCAAGCCTTCAAGCTGGCCGAGGAATTGAGCCTGCCAGTGATGGTCTGTATGGACGGCTTCATTCTCACCCACGCCTACGAGCGCGTAGACGTGCCGACGCAAGCGCAGGTCGACGCCTTTTTGCCACCTTACGAACCGCGTCAGGTGCTCGATCCGGCCGAACCGGTGTCGATTGGCGCGATGGTAGGCCCGGAAGCCTTCATGGAAGTGCGTTATCTGGCGCACGCCAAGCAAATGCAGGCGCTGGAACGTATCCCGCAACTGGCGCAGGAGTTCAACACCGTCTTTGGCCGCGATACTGGCGGTTTGACGCACACCTACTGCGCCGACGATGCAGAGACGATGGTTATCGCGATGGGATCGGTACTCGGTACGATCAAGGATACGGTCGACCAGATGCGCGAAGCAGGTGAAAAAATCGGCGTCCTCGGTCTCACCTCGTTCCGTCCGTTCCCGCACGTCGCGGTCGCTGCGGCGCTGAAAAACTGCAAGCGCTTTGTCGTGCTGGAGAAAAGTCTTGCTGTCGGCGGTGGCGGTATCGTGGCCACTGACGTGCGCATGGCCGTCACCGGCATGGGGCTGACAGGCCATACGGTGATTGCCGGACTCGGTGGGCGAGCGATCACCCAGAAATCGCTGCATGCGCTGTTTGCCAAGGCCGGGCGCGGCGAACTGGAGCCGCTCACCTTCCTCGACCTGGACTGGAAAGTGGTGAACAAACACCTGGAGCGCGAACGGCAGACCCGCCGTTCGGGACCAGCCGCCGAAAACATACTGCGCGACGTGGGCGTTGTTGCCTCCCGCATCGGCTAACGGCAAAAGGAGATCGACGATGTCTTTTCAACCCGTCAAGTTTTACCAAACGGGCACCTTCACGGTCGGCAACCGTTTGCTGGCTCCCGAAGAGCGCAGCGTGCAAGCTAACATGCAGCGCACCAACTCACTCAATTCCGGCCATCGCGCCTG
>CAXNNH010000312.1:0-3096 GCA_964203325.1 Burkholderiales bacterium
AAAGCGCGGTAGGCCGGGCCAAAACGGGGTTCTCCCCCTTCGCTAATCGGCCAGCGCATGCTGCCGGAGGCGTCGTAAATTAGCACGATAGATTCCGGCTCGCGGACGCCTTGCACAAAGCGGAAGGCTTCCTCGGTAGTGCCCGGCTCCATTTTTCCGGCCTGTGTGGCATGGGCCTCAACGTTGACATTGACGGGTATCGGCTGGCTGGCACAGCCGGAAAGAAGCAGGAACGACGCTAACAAGGCGATAGGTGTGGCGGGAATGTGCATGAGAGTGAGCTTTCAGAATTGTGATGGCAGCATTTTACAGAGAGTCATCCGGCTATTTCAAAAACCGGCCTGGTGTGAGGTACAGCAACGAACAGCATTCAGCGATGACGGAAATCCGCCTTGCGTTTTTCGGCAAAAGCGGCCATTCCTTCCTTCTGATCGTCAAGAGCAAAGCTGGCATGGAAAAGGCGGCGCTCGAAAAGTAAGCCTTCATTCAGGCTGCTTTCGAAAGCGCGGTTGATCGATTCCTTGACCATCATCACCGCCGGTAGCGAGAAGGAGGCGATCTTTTCGGCCGTGGCCAGCGCCTCGGCCAGCAGTTGCTCGGCCGGGACGATGCGCGAAACCAAACCGGCACGCTCGGCCTCTTCAGCGCCCATCAAGCGCCCGGTGAGGCACATTTCCATCGCTTTTGCTTTGCCGACCGCGCGCGGCAGGCGCTGCGTACCACCGGCACCGGGCAAGGTGCCGAGCTTGATTTCTGGTTGACCGAACTGCGCGCTATCGGCGGCCAGAATGAAGTCGCACATCATGGCCAGCTCGCAACCGCCCCCCAAGGCGTAACCGGCAACGGCAGCGATCACCGGTTTGCGGCAGGTCTTCACGCGCTCCCAGTTGCGTGTGATGTAGTCGCCCTTGTAGGCGTCCATATAAGAGAAATCCTTCATTGCCGTAATGTCGGCACCGGCGGCGAAGGCTTTTTCCGAGCCGGTGATGACGATGGCGCCGATGTCAGCGGATGCTTCAAAGGTGTTGAGCGCAGTAGACAATTCGTCGACCAGCGCATCGCATAGCGCGTTGAGCTGTTTCGGCCGGTTTAGGGTGATGAGGCCGACACGGCCGTGGGTTTCGGCGATGATGTATTCAAAGTTCACGACGTTAGTCTCCTTTGATGGCCGTGCTGTCAGCAGGGGTGGCCGAGGACGGATCGGGCTGTTTGTCAGCCGGTTTTCCCGCCGAGCTTTCCAGATTCTTGCCCTTGGGCTGAATGATGGCGTGCACGCGAGCTTGTGCTGCACCGGTTGCACTACTGCTCTTGCCGTCGCTACCGGAGGTGACCAGATACTTCTCGGTCAGAGCATCGTAGGAAATATAGCGGCCCTTGATTTCGTCCTGACCGCTTTTTACCCAGGCACGGTTAAAAAATTCGGTTTTCTCGCTACGGGCATCGTATTCAAGACGTTCGGCTTCGCCCTCGATAAAATCGTTTTTACCCTCGCGTTTCTGGCGGAAACGCGCCAGCCCATTGGCGCCGCCGGTAGCAACCCCTTTCTGGAAACCGTCGGCGTCCTGAGTGACCACTAATCGGCTAGTGCGGATCTGCAGGCTGCCTTGGGTCAGGATGACGTTACCTTCGAGCGTTTGTAACTTTTTGATGTCGTCGACGGTAATGCGATCAGCTTCCAGGTTGATCGGCTTCTCGCGATCGGCGCGTTCGGCCAGTACCGGCGAGGAGAGTAAGAAAATGGCGGCGGTGCCGACGTAAAAAAACTTTAGCTTCATCATTTAGCGCTTCTTCGCGGATTGGCGTTGGGGGTGACGGTTTTCAAAGCGGCCGGTGGCCTGTGATTCCAGCACATAGCTCTGTGCCTTGTTATCGACCTGCATGCCCACCCCTTTTAACCAGGAGGGGCCTTGCTCAATGAGCACCGGGCTACGCGTAAATGCACGCTCTTCATTCAGTTGGACGGTCAGATCGGGCATGGTGGCGAGCAATGCGGCCTGTGCCGGCGTCGCCGCGCGGCTGATCCGAACGTTATCGTAGAGTTCAAGCAACTGGCCATCCTCGCTCAGGTGCGCACGTTCCGAACTCATCGTCAGCGGAGGCTTGTCCGGGTGCACGGCCACCATCTTTGGCTGCGTCATGTCAGTGCTGTTGTCATCGGGGAAGTGTCGGATATCGACAGCATTCAGGGTGTATTGCAGGTTGCCGTTTTTATCCAGCTTGCGCAGTTGTGGCTGTTCCACAATGTAGTCAGGATCGTGACGATAGCGGCCATCCCGGCGCTCTTCCGGCAATTCAACCGCATGCCGTAACCAGAAAGTGAGTCCTGCCAGGGCCAGCAGCACCGCCAGCGGAAAAAGCGCATTCCCCCAATGTTTCATGGCTAAATTGCTGACAAACCTGCAGGCAAACGCATCGGCACATACGGCGCGAACGCCGCATCCAGCTTGCCCTGCGCTTCGAGAATGAACTCACAGACCTCGCGCACTGCGCCGCGACCGCCGTTGCGCATCGTCGTCAGTGACGCCGTGCGCTGGACCAAGGCATGACCATCGCCTGGCGTTGCTGAAAAACCGCAGGCGTTCATGATGGGCAGGTCGACGATGTCGTCGCCCATATAACCCGCTTGCTCTGCATCGAGGCCCAGTTCGGCCAGCAATAGATCCAATGTTTCGCGCTTGTTCTCAACCGCTTGAAAAAGGTGAGAGATCCCCAAATTTTGTGCGCGCAGCTCGACGCAACGCGCACGGCGACCGGTAATGATGGCGACGACGATGCCGGCGTTTTGCAGCATTTTCAAGCCGAGTCCATCGAGCGTGTTGAAGGCTTTGATTTCGATGCCATCGTCCGTGTAAAACAAGGATCCGTCGCTAAGGACGCCATCGACATCGAAAGCCATCAGTTTCAAACGTCTGGCCTGGGCTTGTGCCGCATCGAGAGAGATCATCAAATTACCTTGGCCTGGAAAAGATCGTGCATGTTGAGCGCGCCCATCAGCGTTCCGTGCTCGTCGACGACCGGCAACTGGTTGATTTTGAACTGTTCCATCATCTCGACAGCCGCCACTGCGAGTTTGTCGGGACCGATAGTGCGGGGTTG
>CAXNNH010000313.1:0-3095 GCA_964203325.1 Burkholderiales bacterium
TTGTTCAGCGTATCGATGGAGACGATGGTGCGGTCGTAGAAGTTGAATGGGTTGTAATTGCTTGGGATGCTGCAGCGTACCTGTTGCAGTCCCTGCGCATCGAGGCGCACCAGTGGGATGGAGAAGCGGTTCCAGAATTCTTTCTGAAACTGGGTCAGCTTGCTCTTGAGCGTGATGGCCAGGATGCGCTGGCCGCGTCCACGCTGGATTAACTCGGTGGTGAGAATGCCCGCTTCGAGCGTTTTGCCCAAACCCGCCGCATCGGCAATCAGGATGCGCTGACGCGGCTGCCTGAGCGCTTGCAAGGCCGGATCGAGCTGGTAGGGCCGCAGTTCCATTACCGCACGATGGGCCAAATGAATCGAGGCGTCGTTGGGGATGTTGCGCCGCAGATGCGCTTCGAGGCTGAGGAAAGTGTTGTTGAAGTGGGCGCTGGTATCGGCAACCAACACGGTTTGGGCCGGGTCGAGGGGCGTAATTTTATCCTCCAGCTTGCTCAGAAACAGGGCGGACTGGCCGCGCACCAGTTCGGAAATACCCTCGCAGGCCAGCAAGTATCCCCCATCGCTGGAAGGATCGACACGACGCACCCACCATTCCTCATCACGAATAACAAGGCGTGTGCCGGGGGCGTAGGCAAGCATTAATTTCTTTCAGTTTTTCCAACAAAGGAGGGGAACGGGGGAGGGTAACGAAAGAGTCGCCGAGGAAGTAGTCAAGCGTAAGTATTGCCGGGCACCTGCTCGGAAAGCCGCGCCAATAGGCGTTCTACAAGGGGGCTGCCCGGAGAGCGCCTATTGACGCCATTCTCCAGCCACCCCCCTTGTAGATCGTTTATCCATGCGGGTCTTCAGCCATGCTGCATGCCGCACCGTCAAAAAAACAGGGGCGGAAGCCCTGTTCTTGGACGAGCGGATTAATGGACAGAAGCAGAGGAGGGCGACATTTTCTTCACTTTTTTGATATTTTTGGCATCTTTGTCTTTCCTGACCTTCTTTGATTTTTTGGCTTTCGTATCCTTATTTGTTTTTTTATCGGCTTTAGCTTTCTTCGCTCTTAGCAACTTATCGGTTGTAGTCATGCCAAGCGCCGCAGAAGGCGTTGCCGGTACCGCACGTTTCGTCGCCGCAGGCGTCTCAACCGCATGGGCCGAAGTAACGGTAAAGGCGGCGGCGATTAACAAAGACAGCAAGGAAAGCAAGGAAGTTAGCTTTAGTTTCATGTTTCATCCCGTCATTAATTGCAATGGAAAACTTGTTTCATCCCGCTGCCGATGACGATAGACCGCATCAGCGCGCAACCGGGCGGGCCGGGTCGCTACACCACTCGCTCCAGGAACCGGCATAGAGCCGAGCGCCGGGCAAGCCGGCAATCTCCAAGGCCAGCAAACTGTGACAGGCCGAAACGCCGGAACCGCACAACACGGCAACCTGACGCAGCTCGGCACCGGCGAGCAGTGCCAGAAATTCGCGGCGTAATTCGGGCATCGGGCGAAAAAGGCCATCGGCGTCAAGGCTGTCGACAAAGAAGCGGTTGCGTGCGCCGGGAATATGTCCGCCTACCGGATCCAGCGTTTCGTTCTCGCCCCGAAAACGGTCGGCGCTGCGCACGTCGATGACACAGAGTTCGCCACTGGCAAGGTTGGCTTGCAACATTTCCGTGCTTACCACTTCGTCGCGCAGTGCAACGTCAAAACCGGCAGTCGGCGACGCGGGCCATTTAATCGGTACGCAGGAAAGGGGGCGTCCTTCCTTGTTCCATTGACCGATACCACCATCAAGCAGTGCCACACGATCATGTCCAAGCCAGCGCAGCAGCCACCACAGGCGGCTGGCAATCATCCCTCCCGCATCGTCGTAAACCACGACCTGCGTTGACGCGGAGACGCCGGCCGCCGCCAGTCTTTCAGCCAGCCGAGAAGGGTCGGGCAAGGGGTGACGGCCATTCCGGCCGGTCATCGGGCCGGACAAATCACGGTCGAGATGGAGAAAAGCGGCCCCCGGCAGATGCCCCTCGGCGTAGGCTTTTTCGCCGAAGTCGACGTCGGTAAGGCGATGGCGACAATCGAAAATCCGCCAATCGGGATCGTCCAGATGCTCGGCCAAGGTCGCGCCATCGACCAGCGTGCGATAGCCTGACGCTCTCACGGATTGACGCCTTCCCCTTCTAACGCCGCCAGCCAGGATCTCGCTTCGTTTTCATCGTTAAAGACGCGCATTTCGGCACGCACGAAAATCTGCGATAGCCAAGCGCTCCACGCGACCCACTGGCTATCGGTGACCACGGCGATGCGCTTGAAATCGTTGGCGTGTGTGCGCGAGAAAACAAGGTCCTCCCACGCCACGTCGAGGGTAAAGTCCGCCATCTGACGCAAGTCGAAGTAGAGATCGACCGGCCCTTCAAATTGCACCTTGAAGTTAACCGCTTGCTCGAACTCTTGGTAGTCCGCCAGGGTGAACTCGCCGAGCACGGTGACGTCGACACGGCTTTCTTGTTGTTCGGTAATAATCATGCGGCCTCCGATGGTTCGCGTTGTTGGATTTTGTTCTGTTTTTCGGCATCGTTACCGGCTTTGCCGAGCGGGTTCGAGTTTAGCATTAGTCAACTTCGGCCGGATTGGCGCGGGAAAAACGCGTGGCCAGAATACCACTGGCCATAATCAGCGCAATGGCCAGCCAGGCGCTGAACGACAGCGCTTCCTGCCAGAACAGCACTCCGAACACGCTGGCAAATATCACCGTGCTGTAGGCCAGGCTGGCCGAGACGAAGGTTTTTCCCCGCTGGTAAGCGCGGGTCATGGCCAGTTGCGCCAGCGTGGCAAAACCGCCGGCACCGAACAGCAACAGCCCACCGCGCACATCGAGCGCGTGAAACTCGAAGAGCGCCATCCAGATCAGACTCACTACGGTGGAGAACAGCGAAAAGTAAAACACCGTGCGTTCTTCCGATTCGCCGCGCTCCCCCAACTCGCGCACGTTGTAGTAGGCCAGTCCGGCGAGGACGCCGGAAGTCAGTCCAACCAGGCCACCGAGCATCTGTTCGGCCGCAAAGGTCGGACGCAGCAGCACCACGACGCCGACAAAACCCAGTACCAG
>CAXNNH010000314.1:0-3072 GCA_964203325.1 Burkholderiales bacterium
TGCAAGGGATACAGCAGGGCATGGTTTTTTCTGGCAAAATTGCGGGAAACCACAACCAGAGAGATTGCTATGAATCCCCACTCGCTCCAATCCAGATCATGCGGGCGCTATGCGTCCACAACGTTGTTTGCCCTCCTCTGTGCAATTCCCACGTTCGTTCTAGCTGCCAGTGCTCCAGAACGTTCGGGCAAGGAAGTCGTCGATGCTGTCTGTATTAGCTGTCATGGCCCCGGCAAAGATGGTGCCCCACGCATTGGCAATGCGGCCGAATGGTCCACGCATGCGGCACAGGGTTTGAACGCGATGACGCGCAACGCCATTACCGGTGTCCGAAAAATGCCAGCACACGGAGGGCAAGGCGCGCTGACCGATCTGGAAATCAGTCGGGCAGTTTCTTATATGGTGAGTGGTGGAACTGCGGTTGATCCGAAAAAAGCTTACAGCTCGCCGCAGCAGATTAGTGGCGAAGAATTAGTCAAGACGCATTGCCAAAATTGTCACGCTAGCGGCAAGGATGGTGCGCCACGCCTCGGCAACATGGACGATTGGGCGCCAAGGCTCAAGCAGGGGCTGGATACTCTTGTTCAGTCCTCAATCCGTGGTCACAACGCCATGCCGGCTCGCAGCGGGATGAATAATCTGAGCGACGCGGACATGAAAGCAGCCGTTTCTTACATGGCAAATTTGGCGACAGCAAACTCGATGAAATAATGACTTGCATGCGCGAGTTCGTACCGTAAGTGGCAAGACAAGCCTTTTAACGCAAAAAGCCCCACCTCTACGAGGAGGGGCTTTTTTGTTTTTAACCTACCTGAGATTGGGCTATTTGGCCATTTGGGCGGGAGTGCTGGGGGAAGGTTACTCCCCCACATTAACTCGGTGCATACTTGTCGAAATTAGCACTGACTTTGCGGGGCGTTTTGGTGCCCCGTTATTCTCCGCTACGTTGCCCTTTAGGTGGCGAACTTCCTGCTATGGGTGCACGAGCGGTGGCGGTAGCTTCCGAGGGGAAAACCATAGTGCCATTCTCCGTCTGTTTGTCGTCGCTAAACTCACCTTCCCAGTAACTTCCATCTTTCCACAGGTAGCGTCCTTTGCCGTTCTTTTTGCCGCCTACCCATGCACCGATGTAACGGTCACCGTCGGCAAAGGTATAAGAACCCTCTCCCTGCGCTTCGCCGAGGTTAACTTCGCCTTCGTAGATATCGCCGGAGGCGAAGGTAATCTTGCCCACGCCGACGGCTTTATCATCAACCCAGTCGCCTGAATAACGTTGTCCGTGCTTCCAGGCGTAAGTACCTTTACCTTGCTTAAGACCGTTGCGCATTTCGCCTTCGAACACGTCGCCACTGGCCCATTCGACGCGCCCGGAGCCGCTTACGGAACCGCTGTCCTTGTCGATTGAAAATTTGCCGATATAGCTAGTGTCTCCGGCACGGATTGTTCCGTCAGCGGGGAGGACTTCAGGTTGTGCTTCGGCTTTTTTTGCTGGTGATTCCGCAAGTGCCGTCGTTAGTGCTGTTGGAGCTACGGAAGCGAGTGGCACAACGGAAGGCGGTGCTCCAGCCGTAGCCGATGTGGTCTGGCTAGAGCTGGAATCCTGTCTTGGCGGTGTCGTGCTTGGCGCAGCAGTCTGTGTTCTCGTTGCAACGATGGCTGGTTCGGCCATTCCGCCGTAGCGCTTGATATGTGCTCTGGCTAGCCCCGCATAACGACCGCTGGGATACTGTTCAAGATAGGCCTGATAACCATCGGCGTTCCCTGCCGACTTAGCCTCTTCCCAGAATTTGTCTTCCTGTTGCTGGCGGCTGGGTGGTATGGATTGTGTCGATTGATCGCCTCCCGATTGGCGCGCCTTGAAGATGAAGGTCCCGGTCAATAAACCTTCGGCCCAGGGTTGCTGTTTGTTGCCGGTCGTTCGCCGCACATCGTCGGCTAGTCTTCCCACTAGGTCGTTTAGCGTCAAACCCGGCGTATCTATGTGATCAAGCAACGCCGTAGTAAAAACCCCATTGCGACCGCCGCCATCGCTCGCAGTTTTTCCAGGGCGAGCCGCATAGATGATCTGTGTCCCTTCGCCGGCAATGTCCTGCATGCTGGCCAGACCGAGTGATTTGGCGGCACGCGTACGCGAAACCAGTTTGAAGGGGTTGTCGCGACAGGCATCCAGCATCAAGATATTGGTTCGCGTACGTGAATCCTCCATCGTCTTCAGCAGATCGTCCATAGGTAGAGCATCGTCCTTGACATCATCCTCGTCCTCCAACCGGGCATCGATCGGTACCATATAGTTGATGCCGCCAACCATTACCCCGTGACCCGCGTAATAAGCTAGCGCCACATCGCCGGGGCGCAGCGCATCGCGGAATTCACGTAATGCTTTTCGCATTGCGCGCTTATCCATATCCACGCCGAGCACCACCTTGGTAAAGCCCAGCTCACGAAGCTTGCGAGCAATATCGGTGGCGTCGTTCACCGGGTTACTCAACGGCTGTCCACTTTTATAATGGGCATTGCCAATAACTAAAGCGACCCGATTTGCACCTTCCATGGAGACGATAGCCGGCGCAGCCCAGCCAGCACTTCCCAAAGTACCAACGAAGAGCAATAGAGTGAGAAAAAGCCGGTACAGCAGTTTGTTGGGCGCGGTCATGGCAATGGTCACTTCCAAAGTTTCAACGAAACAGATGAGTAAATAACAGGCTGGGAAAGATTGTACCCCCACAGCCTAAGATTAGGCATCTGCCGGCAGAATTCAAGTCAAGCACCACAAAACAACGCCGTTATTGGAAGTACATTGCCCGTCAAAAGGAGCTTGTTCTGTACGTGCAAAATATCGATTCTATTGACGCGCTTCGTTGCCTTGTCGTGAGCGTAAAGTACGGGGTCGTATCTAGTGCGTGTCATCAATTGAGCCAAACGACGGCGGCCGCCAGATAAATGGCGCCGAGGAAATTGCGAGCGGTTTTGTCGTAGCGGGTGGCGATGGCGCGGTACTGCTTGAGTCGGGCGAAGAAATTTTCGATCCGGTGGCGAGCTTTGTACAGAGGCCTATCACAGCTGCGCTGAACC
>CAXNNH010000315.1:0-3049 GCA_964203325.1 Burkholderiales bacterium
ATCGTGCTGGCGTTGTGCTGCGGGTCTGGCCAGCGCGAGTCGGGGGTGACGATGATTTGTGTTGCTCCCGTTGTTGCCACCCCCCCCAGCCAGTCTTGTAGGGATCGCGTCACCGGGAAGGCGCCGAAGCGCAACAGCCATTGCGCCGGATTTGCCGCGACAAAGGATGGCGCGCGTAAAAAGGCTTCGTAATGCACGCACAGTCGACGGCGGTCGTGCTGGCCAAAGCGCAGGTTGGCGAGGGGTTCGGCCAGAATCGGGCAGTCGAGTTGCCGGGCGAGGGCTGTCACGGCGTCGGCAAAGCCGCTCGGATAGTCGGCAGATCCACAAACGATGGCCCCCGGACGAGCGTCGATCATGCCTGCCAAGTAGACGATTGACTCAGGATCGGGCAGCAGGGTCGCCGGTGCGCGTTGAATCGTAGGGTGTTCCGTCGATGCCGGCTCGTCGGAAGCGTCACTGCCGGGCAGCAGCGGTTCGCGCAAGGCGAGGTTGAGATGGACGGGGCCAGGCAGCGGCCAACGGCTTTCGTTGAGCGCACGCGCGGCAAGGCGGTGCGCATAGTGTGGCAAAAAATGGGCGCTGGGTACGCCAGGTGCGTGAAAAGCGCGAACGTGGCGTCCGAACAGATGCTGTTGCTCGATGGTCTGGTTGGCGCCCCAGCCTTGTAATTCAGGCGGTCGATCGGCCGAGAGCAGTAGAAGAGGCGTTGCGCCCGCGTCGGCCTCGATAACAGCCGGAAACCAGTTGGCCGCTGCCGAACCGGAGGTGCACAACACGGCGACCGGGCGGCGGCTGACCTTGGCGATGCCCAAGGCGAAAAATGCGGCGCTCCGTTCGTCGAGAATGACGTGGCAACGAATAGCCGGCTGACGCAGAAAAGCCAGAGCGAGCGGTGTCGACCGCGATCCAGGGGAGAGCACGAGATCGGTCAAGCCCGCAGCGGCCATTCCGTCAGCCAGGGCGTGCGCCCAGCGCCGGTTGAGTCGTCCTGTGCTCACTATTTTTTACCGTTAAAAATCAACACATTAAAAACAAAATAACGCAAAAGTTGCGGAGAATCTCCGCAACTTTTGCGTTATTTTGTCGGGAGAACCGTTTCACCGACGCGTTGATAAACCGAACGGGTTATCTGTTGGTCGGTATGACCTAGCAGTTTGCTGGCGTGCGAAAGCTCCATCTTACTCGCCGCCTTGGGTCTTATATCACGAAACTGGAAAAGTCGGATTCTTGCGGCCAGCGCTGGATTCTCAGACTCTACCGACTCTGCCGCTTTTTTCCGGGCGACTTCAAAACGCAAACGTAGCGCCCCTTTGCCCAGCCCTTTACCGGACGGGGATACCACGATAAACACGCTGTAGACCGTGCGCGGCCTGGCGCGAATGCGGTCGATTAAATGACCCAGCTCGGTGCGCGTGCCGCCATCGTCCAACAAGATGCGCAGCCGTTTTTTCGTTTTATTTTGCCGTACCTCAACCGCCCCGTCGACAATGTCCGAGTAGCGCATTTTGAGCACGTCCGCTGGTCGCTGACCCGTCAGATAATTCAAATCCATCGCGTCTTGCAGATCAACGCTCGCATAAAAATAAACCGCATTCCTAACCGCAGCATCGGCATAAAAATCGCGCGGCGTTTTTTTGTTTTTTCGTACCCGCGTGCAAGGGTTTTCCTTGGCGGTATAACCCCACTCTCGCGCATAGTTAAACGCGTGCGACAAAAGAGAAAGCTCGCGATTCGCCCTGACAGGGGCCTTTTCCCCGCGTTTATCGCGGTACTGCGCCACATGCTGCGGCGTGATCGAGTCGATAGGGGCGCTATCAAAAACAAGGCGCAGCATCTTCAGGCAGCAGTGATTATCGGCTTGCGTGTTTTTGGCTTTCCCCGGAATCACCTCGCGCAGATAGCGATCAAACACGCAACGCATCAAGCCCGTTTCGACCGGCGCCTTCGTGCATTCGTGTGCCGCCCACTTCCGCTTGGCTTCATTCAGATCGGCACCCAGGTGTATCTCAACGCGCTTTCCGCTCTCGTCGCGCCCATTGTAGTAATACGACTGCCAAATCTTTCCGCTGACCAGCCGCTTTGTGCGCCGCAGCATTCTAGCCGGCAAGTCGTTAGCCGTCGTTATAGGGCGATTCATAGAGCCTGCAACCGTTCAAATTCAGCCTGCGCATAATAACTCGCGCTGCTGCCGTCTGTTTGCGCAGTAACCATTTCACTCTTCAATGGCGTCTGCTTTGCGTTATGCCCCACCCACTCCGGGGCGCAGGTGGGGCGGTTCATCAGGAAGCCTCTCCCAGCGTCAGCAGGTCAAGGACTTCCTTGCTCCACTTGATCGCCGTGATCGGTGCGCCGCTTCCGTGCCGCTTGCCCGTGTCGAAAATCCGGCAGAAGTCCTTGCCGTCCGTGGTCGGAACCCATTGCTCACCTTCCCGCGTTTGCAGGCCAGCCGCCGCCAGCATCTTGTTCATGCGCTGGCCGGAAATGCCGTCCACCAAGTCCGAGACATTGAAGTGCACTTCCTGCTTCTCGGCTTCCATGTGCGTCTGCCCGAGCAAGGCCAAGACGTTCTCGCCGGTTTTCTGCAAAACGGCTTGGTTGGCGCTGATCGCTGCCGCGTTCTTGTCGCAGCCGATCAACCGCGCCACCTTGTAGTAGTCCGGGAACAACCTGGGCGGGTGCAGTGCCGTCCTGCCAGCGCCGACTTTTCCGGTTGCCACCTCGTCGAACGTCCAAATGACCTGAAGGTGAAATTTCGGGCTGATCCACATCGCGTAGGCGTAGACCAGTTCCTTGCTGGCGTGCGAGCCGCCGTAGCGACCGCGATTCGTTGCGACGGGGTTCTTATTCTGCACATCTGCGGAATTAGAAATCTCCGAGATCAATGCTTGCGTCTGGTCATTCTGGGTGCCGGTCGGCGAGTTTTCGACGGCGGCGCAGGCTTCGATCGGGATGCGGCGTATCAGCGCGCAAAGCCGAGAGGGCGAACTTGCGGATAGCCGAGAGGTTGCGGGCGGCGTGGCCCTTTCGGACACGACAGTCGTCTTCG
>CAXNNH010000316.1:0-3037 GCA_964203325.1 Burkholderiales bacterium
GCCCGCACGAAGTTGGCCGTCTGCAAAATCCCCACCGCCTGCAGGATGTGCTCAATCGATTGAAACGGGTGAAAAGTGCGAAAGGCCGGGCTTTCGACCATTTTGAAGAGCATGGCGACAATGCCGGGATCCTGCGCAATCACGCGGCCGAGTACGCGCACGTCAGAAACACCGCGTGCCAGAAGCTGTACCAGATCGTTGAGCACACGCGGCTGCGGCGGGATATTGATCCCTTTTTCGACCAGGCGTCTGACGTTCTTGCTTTCCTCATCGGAGAGATTTTCCAGCAGAGCCTTATCGAATGCCATGTTTTACTTTCTATTCATTGAGTCGCTCGTCGATCAGTTCAATCCAGTGCCTGACCGGTGTTGCCGTACCACTCTGCAAGTGCGTTTGACAACCGATATTGGCGGTGACAAACACGGCAGGGGAAGTGGCCGCTAGCGCCCGCAGCTTGTTGTCGCGCAGTTGTCTGGAAAGTTCGGGCTGGGTAATCGAGTAAGTCCCAGCCGAACCGCAACACAGGTGCGGATCGGATACCGCCGAAAGCACATAGCCAGCAGCGGCCAGCAGCGATTCTACGACACCCCGGATTTTTTGCCCATGTTGTAAGGTACAAGGCGAGTGAAACGCGACTCGCTGACCGACGCCGATACTGGCTTGCTGCAATAATTCGGTCAACCGGCTCTGCTCGTCAGCCAGCACCTCCGAAACGTCGCGCGTCAGCGCCGATACCCGTGCCGCCTTCGCGGCGTAGGCCGGATCATGTTTGAGCAGCTCACCGTATTCGCGCACATGCGCGCCGCAACCCGAGGCAGTCATGACGATAGCTTCGACCGGGGCTGATGGGTGGTTGTCGATATACGGCCACCAGGCATCAATCGCCTGACGCATATCGTTAAGTGCCGATTCCTGCGCATTAAGGTGATAACGCAAGGCACCGCAGCAACCGGCACCTGCCGGCTCGAATAGCTCAATGCCCAACTTGTTGAGCACGCGCGCGGCGGCGGCATTGGTGTTCGGCGTCAGCGTCGGTTGCACGCAACCGGCCAGGGCAATCATGCGCCGTTGCTGCGCATGCGCTGGCTTCGCTGTCTTATCCGGCCACGGCTTGCTCGTCCCCGTCGATGGCGTCGGCACCTTGTCGGCCAACACGGCGGGCAATAGCGGGCGCATCCATTGGCCCATTTTGACCGCCGGTTTGAAAATCCACGGGCGCGGCAGGGCTTCGCAGAGCAGAAAGCGGATGCCTTTCTCGACCACCGAGCGCGCTACGCGCTGCTCGATGACGCCACGCCCGATCTCCAGCAAGCGGTGATAGTTCACTCCCGATGGACAGGTCGTTTCGCACGCGCGGCAACTCAGGCAGCGGTCGAGGTGAAGCTGCGTCAGACGGGTTACTGGCTGGCCTTCGAGCATCTGTTTGATCAGATAGATGCGCCCGCGCGGCCCGTCCAGTTCGTCGCCCAACAGTTGATAGGTCGGACAGGTGGCGGTGCAGAAACCGCAATGCACGCAGGTGCGCAGGATAGCGTTGGCTTCCCGGCCCTCGGGCGTGTCCTTGATGAAATCGGCGAGATTGGTTTGCATGGTCGGTTAATACTCAAAAACACTCAAAATTCGGGATACAGGCGGCCAGGGTTGAACACCCCGTGCGGATCGAAGGCGGATTTCAGATGGCGATGAATGCGCGCCAGCGGTGCGCTAAGTGGCTGAAAAGTGCCGAATCTCGTCTTCATGCTGGCGTCAGCCCGAAACAGGGTGGCATGCCCTCCCGCTTTTTCGGCCACTGAACGAACTGCCGGGTCGACAGAATGCGTATCGCCACGCATCCAGCGCTGCGCGCCCCCCCATTCGACGAGCTGGGCACCAGGCAATTCCAGCGCCGGACAGGTTGACGGAACAGCGATTCGCCACAGGGGTGCGTCGCCGGCAAAGAAAGTATGGCTTTGCTCGCGCAAGCCAAGCCAAAAGGACGTTGCCTCCTCGGCAGAAACCGGCTGACCGGCCAGCTTGCGGCTGGCCGCACTCACCGCCGCTGCTGCGCCCGACAGGCGAAGATGGAGAACGTTGTCGCACCAGGCCGAGGCCGAAATCGGCAAGGGCTGGCCACCGTAGCGATTGAGCAGGGCAAGCGCTTGCTCCTGCGCCAGTTGAAAACGTAAGGTTTGTTCGGCTACCGGAAAAGGGAGCACCTTGAGCGAAATTTCGAGCATTAGGCCGAGCGTGCCCAAGCTACCGGCCAGCAAGCGCGGCACATCGTAGCCAGCTACATTTTTCATCACCTGCCCACCGAAAGTCAGCAGTTCACCGTTGCCGTCGAGCATTTTTACGCCCAGCACGAAATCGCGCACGGCTCCCGCCTGCACGCGGCGCGGTCCCGACAAACCAGCGGCCACACAGCCGCCCAGCGTCGCTCCTGCGCCAAAATACGGCGGCTCAAAGGCCAGCGATTGACCGCTTTTCGCCAACACCGCTTCCAGCTCGGCGAGCGGCGTTCCGCTACGGGCCGTCAGCACTAGCTCGGTCGGCTCATAAGCCACGATCCCGGCGTACTCCTGGGTGTCGAACAATTCGCCGACCAGCGACTGACCGTAAAAATCCTTGCTGCCGCTACCGCGTAAACACAATGGCGTCCGGTCGGCCGCTGCGCCGCGTACGCGCTCGATCCAGCGTTGAAGACAGGGATGGTAAGTCTCGTTCATTACAACCTCGGCTCAGTTTGTTCAGGGCTGGGGGTGGCACTGCCCGTCTGGCGGTATTCGCGGCAGCGTGCAGCCGTGGGGATCGCCTTACCCGGATTGAGCAGGCCGGGCGGGTCGAACGCATGCTTTAGCCGATGGAAAAGCGCCAGCTCGGTCGGCGTGAACTGGGCACACATCTGCACGATTTTTTCGATGCCGACCCCATGTTCGCCGGTAATCGTACCACCCAGCTTGACCGACAGCTCCAGAATCTCGGCACCAAAAGCCGTAGCGCGATCAAGCTGCCCCGGCTCATTGGCGTCGTACATAATCAACGGATGCAGGTTGCCGTC
>CAXNNH010000317.1:0-3032 GCA_964203325.1 Burkholderiales bacterium
GCCCTGATGCACACGGCACTGACGCGCGCGCGCCTGATGGAATTGTTGGCGCAAGGTTTGGTCGATAAGCAGGAACACGACAATCTATTCATTACCGGAGCCTTTTCCCTGCTCGACGCGTTGCTGGGCGTCAACATGGACAACGCTCTCGAAGCAATGCGCCTGCCTGAACCGGTGAGCGATGCGCTCCTCGGCAACGGCGGGATGTATGCACCGTTTCTTGAACTGGCGCTGGCTTGCGAAAGTCGTGACGGCGAAGCCATTGCCGAACAGGCCGGGATGCTCGATCTCTCGGCCACGCAACTCAACCGTGCCCTATTGCAAGCACTGGGATTTGCCGACGCGATGGAGCTGTAAGCCGCGCCAGTGCTTGTTCTACAGAGGGGCTGCCCGGAGAGGCAATAAGGACGCCACTCTCCAGCCCATCCCCCTGGAGATCGTTTATCCATGCGCTTCTCCAGCCAGTGGTATTTAAAGAAAAGCTCCGGCTCTTCTTATTTACGTTTTCGCTCATCACTGTTACCAACGGATGTTACGCAGCAATCGCCAAAAACCCGGTCATTCCCGCGTAAGCGGGAATCTATAGGGCGTTCGCCGAACCACCGCCGTCTGTCGTCTGCCGCCTGGATTCCCGTCTGCGCGGGAATGACGGGACGGGATGGCTTCTGGTTGGCTTCTGGCCCGGCTACGGCGCGCACATCTTCACCCCTTCATAAACCCAACCGGAGGCTTCCATGCTGGCGCGCAGCTTACCATCGGTGGTCAAGCGGTGGTTGGCATCCTCGCCGCGCGCGAAGCCGTTGTTGTAATAGCGCTCAACCGCCGTAGTACCCGCCGCGCACACGTCGTTCTGGGGGGTAAAGAGGTAGAAAGGCGTGCCTTCGTAATGCCATTTCTTGACCGTTTCCGGGGTGGTCGCCTCTTGTGCGCGCAAATCTGCGCATTCGTCGGCGCTGACGGTAAAGAAGTGGCTGTTCGGGCCAGGATTGACCGAGCCGTAGAAACGGCACACCGGCGCGCTGCCCGCGATTTGCGTCGGCAAGACTTTGAAGGAGCCGCCGGTGCGCGTCCAGCCGGGTCCGGCGGCACCGGCATCAATCGCGGCCGCTTCGCTGGGGTCGATGGTCAGAAAGAAGTGCTTGAGCGTGCTGTTGTAGAACTCGACGGCATTGATCCGGCCTTCGTTGAACTTGGCGAAGACAAAGCTGGTGGTGGCGAGCGTCAGCGTGCATGGATCAGTGCCGCTACAGGCACCGCCCCAACCGGCGAAGGTGCTGCCGTTGCTCGGGGTGGCGGTCAGCGTGACGCGAGTGCCGGCAGAAAGGCTGGCCGAACAGGTGCCCCCCCATGCGTCCTTGGAGTAGGGGCAGTTAATGCCGCCGGCGCTGGCGGTGACCGTGCCGGGAGCGCTGTCGTCGTTGCCGCCGAGCATTAGTCTAAACTGACCGGACGCCGGGACGCCGCTCACCAGACGGACGCGGGTATTGCGCCTCCCATCACGCGGATTCATCGAGGTGGCGTCGCCGTTGACGAAAGAGACGGCCGGCCCACGATCGCCGTCGGCACTGTACTGGCCAGTGGCCCAAAAATCCGAATTCGAGGTGTTGGGAAAGTAAATCGGGTTGATCATCGGGTGGTAAGACGGGCGGGCCAAACCCTGCAGCTCGTCTCTATCCGGCATTCTCCAGGCACGGGAAGCACACAGGGCGCGGGCATTGACGGCGTTGACCAGGCCGATGCTGTTACCAGAACCTTCGATGTAGCTTTGGGACGGGCGGATGAAGTAATAGCGCCAAGAGTTAATATTAACCCGTACCTGCTGACTGGCCGGATCGTCAAAGTTAGCGTAGCTCATGTTCATATCCAGCAGCCCGCCATCGCGGGTATGCACTTGCCAAATCAGGCCCGTTTTATCGTCACGGCTACAGGCCCAGTCGGTCGGGCCGTCGCCCAATAGCGCGCTAGCGGGCAGAACGCTGCCGTCGTTGGCGATCTTGCTGAAATAGTAGTTGCTTGCGGCAAGGCCAAACAGCGCGGTGACGCTCTTCGCCGCCGTTACGATCACCGTACAGGTCGGGCTCGTGCCATAGCACGCGCCCGACCAGCCGATGAAGGTGCTGCCGGTGGCCGGCGTCGCGCTCAGCGTGACGGTCGTGCCGCCGGCCAGGCGGGTCGAGCAAGTGCCGGAGGTCGCCCCAGCGCTGCTCGCGCAATTGAGGTTGCCGGGGTTGCTGCTGACGAAGCCGGAACCGCTGTCGGTGGCGCCGAGCGTTAGCGTAAAAGTCTCCGAAAATTGTCCGCCGCGTACCAGGCGCAGGTAGTTGCCGTGGCCGTCGATGACGCTGCTGCTACGGTAGGCGCTGCCGGCCGTGCCATCTTCGAAGTTCACGGCCCACGCGCTGTGTGCTTCGTTGGCATCGGGTGAGCTTGACAAGTAAGACCGCCAATACGCCGTACTGGGGAAGAAAGTCGAGTCGATCTTCGGCGCATTGGGCACAACATTGGTGCTATCGACAAGGGCCAACAGCTCGTCCTTGCTCGGTATCCGCCAGTCGCTGTGGCCGCACAGGCCGTTGACATTAACCGCGTTGACGAAGCCGATGCTGTTGGTGTCAGCATCGATCTCGGCCTGGGTTGGCTTGAAATAGCGATAGTTGCTTGTATTTTCCTCCTTTTTCTGCGCCTGCGTCGGATCGTCGTAGTGGGTGAAAATATGTCCTGCGTGCAAAGCAGTGGAGCGCAAAGCGGGGTTGTCGGTCTTCATCTCCCAGATCAGTCCCGTTGTCTCGTCACGGGTACAGGCCCAGTCGGTCGGGGCATCGCCCAGCACGGCGCTGGCCGGTAGCGCCGTACCATTGTTGGCGATCTTGGTGTAGGAAGAAGAAAACGCGGGCAGGGAAAACAGGGCGAGCAGGATGGGCAGCAATAGGCGCATAACAACTCAACTCCAAAGGTAGGCGAAGGCGATAGACGTTCCCGCATAGCAAGCTTAAATGAATCGCGAGTGCCGGACAGTATGCCGCAAAACTCGG
>CAXNNH010000318.1:0-3022 GCA_964203325.1 Burkholderiales bacterium
ATGGCCGCCGTGCAGTGCCTGGGCGGCGTTCCGGTTCCGCTCTACCAGGATGCCGTCGCCAACGAGATGTTGTTCGTGCTGCAAGATGCCGGTATTCGTTTCGCGTTGGTTGAAGATCAGGAGCAGGTCGACAAGCTGCTTGAGCTGCATGAGCAGATGCCGCAGCTTGAACACATCGTTTACGACAATCCTCGCGGTATGCGCCATTACAACCAGCCCTTCATTCACGATGTCGAAGAGCTAATGGCGATGGGGCGCATCCACAACCGAAACCATCCGGATTTTCTCAAGACAGAAGTGGCTATCGGTGCGGCCGACGACATCGGCGTCATGCTTTACACCTCGGGAACAACCGGCAAGCCGAAGGGCGTTTGTTTGACGCATAACGCCTTTATCAGCGCGGCACGCGGCGGTGTCGAGTTTGACCGACTGACAGCCGACGAGGAGATTCTTTCCTACTTGCCGATGGCTTGGGTGGGCGATCACCTGTTTTCCTACGCACAGGCGATGCTGACCGGGTTCACCATCAACTGCCCGGAATCCGGCGAAACAGTGATGACCGATCTGCGCGAGATTGGCCCCACTTACTACTTTGCACCGCCCCGCGTCTTTGAAAATCTGCTAACGCAAGTGATGATCCGCATGGAAGACGCCAGTGCACTGAAGCAGAAAATGTTCCATTTCTTCATGCAGGTGGCGCGGCGCAGTGGCGCGCAGATTCTTGACGGCAAATCGGTCGCGCTTGGCGAACGCTTGCTCTACACACTCGGCACCCTTTTCGTGTTTGGTCCCCTGAAGAACGTGTTGGGAATGAGTCGTGTCCGCGTCGCTTATACGGCGGGTGCCGCCATCGGCCCGGATCTCTTTCGTTTCTATCGCTCGATTGGCATCAACCTGAAGCAACTTTACGGGCAGACCGAAACCTGTGCCTACGTTTGCCTACAACCGGACGGCGAAATCAAATTCGACAGCGTCGGCAAACCGGCACCGGGCGTTGAGGTAAAGATCTCCGATAACGGCGAGATTCTGGTCAAAGGCCCGATGTTGCTCAAGGAATACTACAAACGTCCCGATGCCACCGCCGAGACCATCGACGCCGACGGCTATTTCATCACCGGCGATGCCGGCTTCTTCGACGATGAAGGACACCTCAAGATCATTGACCGCGCCAAGGATGTCGGCAAGCTGGCCAATGGTGCAATGTATGCGCCAAACTACATCGAGAACAAACTCAAGTTCTTCCAGTACGTCAAGGAAGCCGTGGTCTTCGGCGCCAATCGCGAGATGGTCTGCGCCTTCATTAATATCGATATGGGTGCGGTGGGCAACTGGGCCGAACGACGCGGCATTGCCTACTCGGGCTATACCGATCTGGCCGCCAAAAAAGAAGTCGCCGGGCTAATTCAAGAGTGTGTCGAGAAAATCAACGCCGAGCTGGTCGCCGAAGGCATGCTGGCCGATTCGCAGGTGCACCGTTTCCTGATTTTGCACAAGGAGCTGGATCCGGACGACGACGAATTGACGCGGACGCGGAAAGTGCGGCGCGGCTTTGTGGCCGAGAAGTACGCGGTGCTGATCGATGCGCTGTATTCCGGCAAAAAGAGCCAGTTTATCGAGACGCAGGTCAAGTTCGAAGATGGGCGAACCGGCAAAGTGGCCGCTGATTTGCAAATCTTCGACGTAAAGACCGCAACGGTTGTTCGTCACGCCGCCTAGTTGCCCAGGCGCCCAAGTAATAAAACTCACCGACCGCGCAGGAAACCCTATGAGTGGAAGAAAAATTGGCGACGTCATTCTCGATCTGCAGAATATTTCTCTGCGCTTTGGGGGGGTGAAGGCGCTGACCAACATTTCGTTCGACGTGCGCGAGCATGAAGTGCGCGCCATCATCGGCCCGAACGGTGCCGGCAAAAGCTCAATGCTCAACGTCATCAATGGCGTTTATCACCCGCAGGAAGGCCGTATCAATTTTCACGGCGAAGAGCGACGCAAGATGGAGCCACATAGGGCGGCCATGCAGGGGATAGCCCGAACCTTCCAGAATATAGCGCTGTTCAAGGGAATGACCGTTCTCGACAACATCATGACCGGGCGCATTACCAAGATGAAGGCCAACTTCCTGGAGCAAGCAATCCGCATTGGGCGGGCCGGACGCGAGGAACTTGAGCACCGCAAGAAGGTTGAGGAAGTCATCGACTTTCTCGAAATTCAGCACATTCGCAAAACGCCGGTCGGTCGTCTGCCCTACGGCCTGCAAAAGCGCGTCGAACTGGCGCGTGCGCTGGCCGCCGAGCCGACGATGCTGCTACTTGACGAGCCGATGGCCGGCATGAACGTTGAGGAAAAGCAGGACATGTGTCGCTTCATCCTGGATGTGAACGATCAGTTTGGCACGACCATTGTGCTGATCGAGCACGACATGGGCGTCGTGATGGATATTTCCGACCGTGTGGTGGTGCTCGATTATGGCAAGAAAATCGGCGACGGCACACCGGACGAAGTTCGCAACAACCAGGAAGTGATCTCCGCCTATCTGGGCGTAGCCCACTAAAAAACGAGAAAAATAGAGGAGCCAGGGCTATGCAATTTTTTCTTGAGGTGCTAATCGGAGGCTTGCTCTCGGGGGTGATGTACTCCTTCGTGGCGCTGGGTTTCGTGCTGATTTACAAGGCATCGGGCGTTTTCAACTTCGCGCAGGGTGCGATGGTCTTCGCTGCTGCACTGACCTTTGTCGGCATTCTCGAACAGGGTGTGCCCTTTTGGCTGGCCTTCGTGCTCGCCTTTGGCGTCATGGTGGTGCTCGGCGTGCTCACCGAGCGCATCGTCTTGCGCCCGCTGGTCAATCAACCGCCGATTACCTTGTTCATGGCCACTATCGGCCTGACCTACGTCATTGAGGGCTTGGCGCAGGGGATCTGGGGCGCCAATGTACGCGGCCTCGAACTGGGCATCCAGGATGAGCCGATTGAGTGGCTGATGGAGGCAGCCAACATCGGCGTCTCGAAATTCGACCTCTTCGGTT
>CAXNNH010000319.1:0-3020 GCA_964203325.1 Burkholderiales bacterium
ATCCCGCTCTCCTGTCATCCAATGAACGATGAGTTCTTCATGCGCGAGGCGCTTTCGCTGGCGCGTGCGGCCGAGTGCCTGGGCGAGGTGCCGGTCGGTGCAGTGGTTGTGCGTAACGGGGTAATTGTCGGTCGAGGTTTTAACTCGCCAATCGGCGACAGCGACCCGACGGCGCACGCCGAGGTCGCGGCATTGCGCGATGCAGCGCGCAATCTAAACAATTACCGGCTTCCCGGCTGCGAACTTTATGTGACGCTGGAGCCTTGCGCCATGTGTGCTGGTGCCATTTTGCATGCGCGGCTGGCGCGCGTCATCTATGGTGCGCGCGACTACAAGACCGGGGTACACGGCAGCGTGGTGGATTTGTTCGCGGTTGAGCGCCTGAATCACCAGACTGAAGTAATGGGCGGCGTACTGGCCGACGAATGCGCCCGCCTGCTTTCTGGTTTCTTTGCCGCCCGCCGCGCCACGCGAAATGCTGAATTTCCGACGGTTGGCAGCGACATAGTGTTTGGTTAGTCGTCAGAGGAGGCGCTGATTATTGTCATTTCGAGTGAAACGAGAAATCTAAATTGTTGAGTTTAAAGACTCCTCACAACGTTCGAAATGACAAAAGCGAATTATTCAGCATTGCCTAATATTTTGTTTGATAAAATTTTTTACAACGTCTGGAATCCCGTGCCATGACTCTTCCCAAACTTCACGCCTTGGCGCCTGAGCTGGAGACCTTCACTACTGAGCCTTTTTATCAAGTCATTGGCGACGAGTTGAGCATCTTCGAGGCCGCCGCCCGCAAGCGGCTGCCGCTACTGCTCAAAGGGCCGACCGGTTGTGGCAAGACGCGCTTTGTTGAATATATGGCCTGGAAGCTCGCACGGCCGCTGGTTACCGTTGCCTGTCACGACGACCTGACCAGCGCGGATCTGGTAGGCCGTTATCTATTGGCTGGCGAGGAAACGGTCTGGCTCGACGGTCCGTTGACCGCAGCGGTACGTGCCGGAGCGATTTGCTACCTTGATGAGGTAGTTGAGGCGCGCAAGGATACGACGGTGGTGATTCACCCGTTGACCGATACGCGTCGCGTTCTGCCCGTCGAGAAACGTGGCGAGCTGGTGCGTGCGCCGGACGACTTTTTGCTTGTCGTCTCGTACAACCCCGGTTACCAGAGCGTGCTGAAAGAACTCAAGCAAAGTACGCGCCAACGCTTCGTCGCTCTGGACTTCGATTATCCGCCCGCCGATCTGGAGGCGACTATCGTCGCCCGCGAAACTGGGATCGCCCTGGAAATTGCCGCACAACTGGTAAAGGTCGCCGGTCTGACGCGCAATCTCAAGGGGCAGGGCTTAGACGAAGGGGCGAGTACCCGTTTGCTGGTTCATGCCGGACATTTGATTGCCGCAGGTCTGCCGCCGCGCTTGGCGTGTGAAGCGGCAATCGGTCGCGCTTTAAGTGACGACGCCGACGTTGTCGCTTCCGTAGAAGATCTGATCAGTGCCGTATTCTGAAAATTCCAGAAACGCTGAGAACACAGATCTCAACTGCCTGGGCAGTGAGGAGTTGCGGCAGAGACTCGACCAGCTTTTCTGCTTTGATGTATCTTCCGGTCGCAATTACGAAGAACTGATCGAAGCACTTGCTTTGCTGCCACGCACCCAGCAGGATTTTTCTCTGCATTGGGCGATGGTCGCCGCACAAACCCATTTGGAAATTGGCTATCTGCTCATTTTGCAGGCGCCCGTAGCCTTGCGCAGCCTCAGTTTCAAGCAGGCGGAAGCCTGGGTGGTCGCCGCGCTCGATGGTTTTGACCGTACCGGGCTACGCACTGCCGTGTTGCGTTTGCGTGACATCGAAGGCTTCGCCAAGGGGCAGATCAGTCATACAGTCACGCTGGAAGGTGTCGATGGCCTAGAAGGGCGGCTCGTCCGTTTTCTTCAGGGGCTTTCCGGTCGCAGTCTGCAGGTAATGGCGGCCGAGACGGCGTGGACCGATACCGAAACTGTTTTCTTGCCGCCGTCCCTCGATGCAGATTGCCGCGACGCCGGTACTGTACGTTACAAGGCGATGGCGACGCTGCTCTGGGCACAAGGGCGCTACGGCACCTTCAATACCGATCTCGATGCCGCGCTATCGAATTTTCCTGATCGTTCGTCCGCCTTGGCCTGGCTGGTTTTACTCGAAGCGCTTCGATTGAGCGCCCGTGTCAGTCAAGATTTGCCAGGTTTACGTGCCGAGCTGGATCAATTGACCGTTGGCTTACCGCCCGAACTGGAGCCGGCTCGCTCCGTGCTCTCTCAACCCGATGCCAGCGTTAGCGACAGCCTGGCCTGGCTCTATCGTCAGCCCAGACTAGCGTCCAGGCCGCCCCCCGCTTACCCGTGGCTGGGCGAATTGCGCCCGGAAGCGGCACGACGTATGCGATTGGCACGCATTCAGCGCCAATCCGAGGTGCTGCGCCTCTCGATTACCGAACTGGTTGCGGCCTTGGCCAGACAGGGCGGGAAGCCGGAAGTGGCGATTGCCATTGACCCGGAAGAACTGGTGGTGCGCGTCACGGTCGATGGTCAAGCGGTTACTTTACCGCCCGAAGGACTGGCAGCGGCGCAATCGCTGATTCAGGATCTCGGCGAAATTCCACCGGAGTTTTTGACACCGGCCGGGCCGGGGGGCTGGAAGCCAACGGACAAACCAGGGAGTGGAACGACAGCGAGCATGGAAACACGCGCCGATCTGCTGCTCGACGAATGGGACTACCGTCGCCAAGCCTACCGCCGCCAGTGGTGCCATGTCTATTTGCAGACGGTAACCGGCACCGATAGCAGCTACGTGCCGGCGGTGCGCGCCCGCTATGCGCCACTGATTCGTCAGTTACGACGGCGTTTCGAGGCCCTGCGCGGTGAAGACCGCATTCTGCGCCGGCAGAGCGAAGGCCCGGAAGTGGATATGGACGCCTTGGTCGAGGCCATTGCCGACCGCCGGGGCGGGGCCGAACCCAGCCCGCGCCTGTTTTGTCGGCGTCAGCG
>CAXNNH010000320.1:0-3012 GCA_964203325.1 Burkholderiales bacterium
AGGTAATCGAGTCAATGGGCATGCTCGGCAATGTGCATCGGCGCTGGATGGAAAAGCAGCGCAAATTTTTGCACCAGCAGGCCATCGCCTCGGATGCGGCCGGCGGTTATACGGCGATCTCCAAGCTATTGCAGGTGTTGCAGGGTTCCTTGCTCCTCGGCTTGGGTTGTTGGTTCCTGCTCAAGGGTGAACTGCACGGAGGGGCTGGGATGATGCTGATCGGTTCGATTCTCGGCGCGCGAGTTTTGGCGCCGCTGGTGCAGGTCGTCGGTAGTTGGCGGCAGGTGGTTAATGTTCGCGATGCTTACGCTCGTCTGGATAAATTTCTGCAGGCGCTACCGGCCAAGCAGGAGGGGATGAGTTTGCCGGCTCCCCAGGGATTATTAACGGTCGAGAATGTAATCACCGGCGCTCCTGGCAGTCAGGTGGCCATCCTGCGCGGAGTCAATTTTGTCTTGCCCGCCGGAGAAACGCTGGCTGTCGTCGGGCCTTCGGCCTCCGGTAAATCGACGCTGGCCCGCCTGCTGGTCGGTATCTGGCCGGCGGCCAACGGCAAGGTGCGTCTCGATGGCATCGATGTGTTTGCCTGGAACAAGGCGGAATTGGGGCCGCATGTCGGTTACCTGCCGCAGGATGTTGAGCTATTCGATGGGACGCTGGCCGAGAATATTGCCCGTTTTGGTGAAGTGGATCGCGCGGCGGTGATCGCTGCCGCCCAGGCCGTCGGTTTGCATGAGACCATCGAAAATCTGTCCGATGGCTATGATTCGGCGATTGGCGACGATGGCTGCTTTCTGTCCGGCGGGCAACGTCAGCGGGTCGGTCTGGCACGCGCCATCTACGGCGGCCCGAAATTTGTCGTGCTCGACGAACCCAATTCCAGTCTGGACGAGGCGGGTGAATATGCCCTGGTACAGACGCTGGCGCAACTCAAGGCGCAGGGAACGACGGTGGTGCTGATTACGCATCGCACCAATGTGCTCAGTGCGGTGGATCGCTTGCTCGTGCTACGCGACGGGCAGACGCAGGCTTATGGTCCGCGCGATGAGGTACTGGCGGCGTTATCCGGGGCTGCGGCGCAATCGCCGGCGGCCCCGGCGGCAGCGCGTCCGATGCCCCTTGTGGCTACTGCCCGCTAACCGGATATGGCAAGAAAAATGTTTCAATCCTCAGCCGACCATCCGCCGACTGCAAACCCGCCGACGGATAGCGGTCTGCGGATTGATCCTCCCTTTGAAGGAGGATATTACAAAAGCATTGTGCCACGAATTTCGTGGTCATTAAAAGGAATCCCCCTGAAGGGGGGAGGTTTCAGACCAGGAGTTAGTTTTAGATGAAAAACCAATCCCCCTCCCACAAGAGCGAACTGGTTAACACGTTATGGGCGTTTAAACGTGAATTTCTGGTCGTTGGCCTGTTCAGCATGATTGCCAATTTGTTGATGCTGACGCCAACGCTCTACATGTTGCAGATTTTTGACCGCGTGATGCTGAGCGGCAGCGAATTGACCTTGTTGTTCCTCTCTCTGATCACCCTGTTTTTGTTCGGTGTGACGGCGTTTGCCGAATGGTCGCGCTCGCGCTTGCTGGTACGGGCCGGGGTGCGCCTCGATGAAATGCTCAATACCCGCGTGTTTAGCGCCAGTTTTGAGTCGCAACTGGAAAAATCGGGCCGGAAAACTGGGCAGGGATTCTCGGATTTGACCAACCTGCGGCAATTTTTGACGGGGAACGGTATTTTTGCGTTCTTCGATACGCCGTGGACGCCCATCTATATGTTCGTCCTGTTCATGTTGCATCCCTGGCTGGGACTCTTGTCGATCGTCTTCGCCGTGATCTCGGCGAGCGTGGCCTACATCAGTCACCGCATCACGCATTCACCGCTCGAACGGGCCGGCGAAATGGGTGGCGAGGTCATTACCTACCTGAACAGCAAGCTGCGCAATTCTGAAGTCATTGAGTCGATGGGCATGCTCGGCGATTTGCGTCGGCGCTGGCGGTCAAAGCATCAGCACCATTTGGCGATCAGTTCGGCCGCTGAGGATCTGAATCATCGCATGATGGCGATCAGCAAATTCGTGCGCTACAGCCAGCAATCCCTGGCCCTCGGCGCGGGAGCCTGGTTGGTGATCGATGGCCAACTGACGGCCGGTGCGATGATTGCCACTAATGTATTAATGTCCCGCGCGCTGCAGCCGATCGACATGATTGTTTCGACCTGGAAAGGTTCTATTTCAGCGCGGGCCTCGTTCAAGCGACTCGAATCATTGCTGGAAAGTCATCCTGAGCGCGCCGCCGGGATGGTGCATGCGGTACCGCGTGGACGTATTCAGATTGACAGGTTGATTGCTTCGGCGCCGGGGCGTGAGCAAGCGATTCTGAAGGGACTGAGCGCCGATTTTCCGGCGGGCGAAGTGATTGCTATTGTCGGCCCATCGGGTTCCGGGAAATCGACCCTGGCACGCGTGCTGGTCGGGGTATGGCCTGAGCTGAAAGGCCGGGTTCTGCTCGATGGCGAGCCCCTGAATAGTTGGGATCGCGAGGAACTGGGGCCGCATATTGGTTACCTGCCACAGGATATTGAGTTGTTCGATGGCACGCTGGCCGAAAATATCGCGCGTTTTGGCGAAATAGACTCGGAAAAAGTCATTGCCGCCGCTCAACTCGCCGGTGTTCACGACATGATTTTGCGTTTCCCTCAAGGCTACGATACGCCGATGATGGCCAATAACGTGCTCTCTGGCGGGCAACGACAACGTATTGGCCTGGCGCGCGCACTCTACGGGAATCCCAGCCTGATTGTGCTGGATGAGCCGAACGCCAATCTCGACGATCAGGGAGAAAAGGCGCTGCTGCAAGCGCTGCTGCATTTAAAAGAGCAGGGGAAAACCGTTTTCCTGATTACGCACCGGACGAATATTGTCGGCATCGCCGACCGCTTGTTAATACTGAGCAATGGGGAAATCCAGAATTACGGGCCTTTGCCCGCCGTACTGGGATCTCTACAGCCCCA
>CAXNNH010000321.1:0-3005 GCA_964203325.1 Burkholderiales bacterium
GACAAGATGCTGTCCCTGGAGTGGATCGCATTGCTTCATACCTTTGGTGCTTTCCTCGTGCTTTGGTTCTTCATCGTGCACGTATATCTGGCGCTGTCCGGGCCTTTCGCTCACTTCAAGGCCATGATTACCGGCTGGGAAGACGTCGAGTAATTATGTACAGAGGCTAAGCTACTTGCCCGAAATGCTAGCAACGTCCAGCATGAAGGGCAAGTACTGCAGCCAGTTTTCAACGGGACCGACGTGCGAAAAAACGACGATGCCGTGCTTGTCGAGAACGTAAGTAGTGGGGAATACCTTGGCCAATTGACGGTCGCCAACGGTTTTCCCATCGGCCAGTAGCAAGGATTCCTGTCTGGGTTCGTCGCTCAGCGCATCGTAGAGGGGCAAAGAGAGTTTTTGCTGTGCGATCCATTGCTGTGCGCTGCCAAAGTTTTCCCGAACCTGCAACAGCACCAAGCGGACATCCTTGCGTGCGCCCAGCGCCAGTTGCAATCGATGGAGTTCCGGCAGTTCGCGACGGCAAGGGGGGCACCACGATCCCCAAAAATGGATCAATACCACCTTGCCGCGCAATTCCGATAGTTTCGATGACTTGCCGCTTGAAGATTTAAAGGCAAGATCGTAGAAGCGATCTCCTCGCCGAATCCCTGTACGAGAGCGTTCCGCTTCGCCTTTCGCTTTAAAAGGGCGCCACAGTGTTGGCCATGCGGAGGCATCGAATTTAACCTTGCCGTTCGTCGCATAGAGAACGCAGCGCTGTTCAGTCTGCTCCTGACATGCCGCCAACGCAGCTTCAGACGCCGCTTCTGTTGTCGCTTCTTCCCCCTTCCAGGCCCACGCTCCACCCGGAGCTATGGCAAACGCCCGATGTTCCTCGGCCAAAGCGAACGCCTGAAAGGCGTCACGTCCCCGTGCGCTGACGTGCGGTACGGCGTTAGGGTCCAGCGATTGGTTGGCAAAGACAGGTAAAGCGGCCAGCGCCAATCCGACGCTAAAAACGCCAAAGAGATACAAAGTGGCATTCCTTACTTGAGTTTTTTGCGATGGTAGCAGGGTTTCGTTCCTGCCTGCGATTGCGGTGACTTGGGCTGACCAGCATACTTTCGACAGATGTCCATATTTTGCGGCTCTCCACAATGCAAGTTGACCTGTGTCAAAGAATGTTAAAGTTTTTGATTGGCGATAACCTTGCAAATAGATGAAAGCCATTCTTTGTCAAGCGAATAGGATAACTTTCTATGAGCATCGCCTTTGTTAAGGTTCGAATAAAGGTATGAGTAATTGATGATTTTACGATCTTCTATCCGCTCCCGCTTTTTGCCTTCTGTGATTCTTGGCGAAAAACCGATAAAAATCACCTTAAATAGTAAGATTTTCCCCAGGGTTGACGCCTTCAGATAGCCGGCGTAATTTCCGCGCATGAATATTTTGGTGTTGGGAATCGGCAATACGCTGCTATCCGATGAGGGGGTAGGTATTCATGTCGTCAATGCTTTGCTCGCAGCGCCAGAAGGGCCGCGTAAGGGCGTCGAGTATCTGGACGGCGGCACACTATCCTTTACCTTGGCCGGTCCGATACAGGATGCGGATGCATTGATCGTCGTCGATGCCGCTCAATTGAATGCAGCAGCGGGGGCTTTGCAGGTATTTCTCGGTGAGGACATGGATCGTTTTTTAAATGCCAACCAAAAATCGAGCGTGCATGAAGTCGGTTTAACCGACTTGAGATCCATTGCCATATTGGCTGGACATTGGCCTGAGCGGCGCGCTTTGCTCGGCATACAGCCGCAAAAGCTGGATTGGGGTGAGCAGCCGACGGATTCTGTGGCAGCCACAATCCCGCTGGCCTGCAATCGGATAAATTCGTTGATCGACGGTTGGCAAAATGGGGCTTGAGCACATTCGCATTGTCAGCCAACCAGTTAACGCGGCCATTAGTGCGGCGTCTCTCCTGTCTGCTTCTTCTGTGGATTCTATTTTGACCGGCAACGCAATAGCTGTATTGCATGAAGTATTGGGCATGCTAAATGCGCTGGCCGAGCGGAACGAAACAGGTGTCATCGATTTAGGCGGCATGCCACTTAGTCAAGCAGATAAGGCATGGCTGAGCGAAAAATTGGGACGCGGTGAGGTTGAGATGACGCTTGCTCTGGACGGGGTAAGTCAGATCCGGGAGACCTCCTTTCATGGCGTCTGGTGGCTGATTCATCGTAATGAGAACAATGTAGTGACCGGCGAATTTATTGAGGTGAACAGGGTGCCGGATTTGGTTCTGGCGCACGCCGACGATATACGGCGTTCAGCCGAAAGTCTTCGCTGGGTGATTGGCGAAGCATAGCAAGTCGTGTTTTTAGCAGCCTCCGTATGACATTCCGTAAGAGGAGCATTGGCATCATGCGAGAAAAAGAAGGACTACTAATGGCGGGTTTGACGCAGCGAGGCGTTTCGCGTCGAACATTCATGAAGTATTGTACGACGCTGGCTTCTCTGATGGCACTGCCTCCTGCGGCAGGGTTGGCGATGGCCGAAGCAATGGCGACAGCCAAACGACCGTCGGTTATCTGGTTACCGTTTCAGGAGTGCACGGGGTGCACCGAATCGATCACCCGCTCGCATTCGCCTACCCTGGAAAGCTTGATCTTCGATGTGATTTCGCTCGATTACCAAGAGACCTTGATGGCCGCTGCTGGGCATCAAGCCGAGGAAGCCTTGCAGAAAGCGATGAAGGATAACGAGGGCAAATACCTGCTCATCGTTGATGGCTCAATTCCACTCGGGCTGGACGGCGCTTATTCCTGCATCGGCGGCAAATCCAACTTGGCGACGCTAAAAGAAGTCGCCAAAGGTGCCGCAGCGATTGTGGCTATGGGTTCCTGCGCGGCTTACGGAGGCATACCGAAGGCTAATCCAAATCCTACCGGCGCGGTGTCGGTATCCGACATCATCAAGGACAAGCCCATCGTCAATATTCCCGGTTGTCCGCCCATACCGGTGGTAATGAC